>CAYSXF010000147.1:0-8007 GCA_964434815.1 uncultured Lentisphaeraceae bacterium | reverse complement strand
CTACACCTCTCTATTCGTCGGCAGCGTCAGATGTGTATAAGAGACAGGACTCGAGGGCGGCTATTCGTCAGATCCTTGTCTTTGGCAGGGGAATCTGCCACTTGGTAAGTCCGCGGTTGCCGCTGGTTGTGCGCTATTCTACGCTCTCCATGTTGATTTTCTGTGGACGGGCACAGGCGGCGCTCGGCGATTTAGTCAAACCGTCCGCTCCTTCCGGCCTCTATACCAACAGCGTCAACTTCAATTTCGCAGGCAACGTGTACCGTTTTATTTACACGGGTTCGGACGGAACGCTGGAATATGAATACGCGCCCGCCGCTGACGGTTCGTTTCACCCGCTCCGCTGCAAAGTGAACGGCGCATACGTGCTCCGGCCCAGCAATGTCGGCGGCTTGAGTCTGATCAGCGGCTCGACGGAGATCGTCCCTTGGAAGTCTGGCGTCACCTTCCAACTGGTGGAAGCCCACTCGGTCAGCAACGCTCTGAATACGACGTGGAAGATGTCTTACGGTACGACCAATCTGACTTATACCTATCAGTTTCAGATGACTGGCCGCACGCTGTCCGTCCAAGTTGCAACAACTGATCGCGCCTCCGGCAGCCTCTATCTAGACCGCTGCGAAGACGCCATCGCGCCTGTCGTCGTCCACGTTCCGTGCCTGTCGAACATGAACGTGCTCCTTACCGGCGGCGTGTTCGCCTCCTTGTTCGTAGATTGGGAAAGCACGGCCGCGTCCACCATCTACCCCCTTGATTCTGCGTTCTCGTCGAGCTCGGTCTATTTCGCGCAACAGGCGCTCTACTTCCCGAGCACCGGCGGCACACGCAACCGGATCAGCGAAACTGTCTACCTGACCGTCTCGCCCTCTTTGAGCGACGTGCTGCCGAACGTGCCGAACCCCGTCTCGCCTTACAAAGACCTCGTTTCACACTATCTGGTTTTTGACTACTGGCAGACGCCGTTTTCTCTTTTGCAGGGCCATGTGCAATCCCTGCGCAGTGCCGGTGTCAGTAATGTGTGGGTCATCGCGCATGTTTGGCAGAGCGGCGGGTTCGACAACCAGTACCCCGATGTGCTGCCAGCCAAAAGCTCCTACGGCGGAGACGCTGGTCTGCGGAGTTTGAGCGAGGCCGTCCGCACCAACGGTTACTTGTTCAGCCTGCATGAGAACTATGTGGACCTTTATACGAATGCGGCCTCATGGAATCCTGCCGCTGTGGCGCGTAATGGCGATGGTTCGCTCAAGCTTGCCTGGTCCAATTCGAGCACGCGGATACAGTCTTATCAGATGAAGCCGTCGCTCGCGGCGGCGTATCTCGCCACGTTCGCTCCGCAAATCCACAGCAATTACACAACCACGGCGTCGTTTCTCGACGTCCACAGCGCGGCCAACCCTTCCGATAAAGTGGATTACGACGCTGGTGTGACCAACACGGCCATGTTCCGCGAAACGATGTCCCGCTACCGCATGCTCGCAGCGCAGCTTCGAGGATACCACCAAGGTCCTGTTTCCGGAGAAGGCAACAGCCATCTCTTTTACACGGGCTACTTCGACGATATCGAAGCACAGCTCAATAGCGGCAGCAGTGGGCCGCGCTCGCAAGGCTCATGGCTGCCGCTCCTGGTGGACTTTGACCTCTTGAAGCTGCACGGCAAAACAATGGCCCATGGCGTCGGCTATTATGAGCGGTATTTTTGCGACGAGAACGGCAACTCTCAATTCCTGAGTTTTCCCAAAGAAAAAGTGTTGGCCTATATGGCGGCAGAACTCGCTTTTGGCCACGGCGGATTTATCCCCACGCAAGACCGGACTTATGATTACGTGGCTGTCGCAAATTTGGAGCAGCGCCACGTTCTGCCTGCACAGAAACTGTATGCGGCCGCCATGCCCGCCAGCATCCTTTACCGTGATGCCGCTAGCAACGACCTCGTGACCGCGTCAGATTATATACGACGTTACCCTGCCACGTTCGCCGATGCCACAAACGCTCATTTCATGGGCCAGGTGCGCGTGACCTACGACAACGGCGTCGTGGTGTGCGTCAACCGCCATCCCTCGCAGTTATGGCCCGTAACCCTCGGACACCCCGGTGGCAACTTCAACTTTAATGCGGTGTTGAATGGTTCGAACACACAAGCGGTCGTCCGGACCAATCTGACTTCCTACGTTCTTCCTGCCACCAACGGCTGGGTGGTGTTCGCCCCGGATCTGTCGCCTCCGAGAATCTCCCAGGTCATGATCGGGGATGGCTTCTTGAGTTTAGGTGTCGCGGGCTTGCTCCCCGGCTGTTCCAATCGGGTGGAGCAGTGTTTCAGTCTATCCTCCACTAACTGGCAAACCGTGCAGTCGTTCCGCTCAGATTATGCGCAGACGAATTGGTCACAGTCCGTCAACGGCAGTGACCGCCAGTCGTTCTACCGGGTCGTGAGGTTCTGGTGAATGCGAATCAGACGCGACGCAGGTGCGGTGCGAGGATGGCGGGGATCGCGGACGCGAAGGGCGTGCGCTGTCCGATGTCGAGCCTCTCCAGAGCGGCCGAGTCGAGGTGACAGTCCTTGGGGCGCGGCGCACCCGCGGGCGGATGGGGGTCGGCCACGAGACGGGACGCGTCGAACGACAGGAGCGGCGCAAAGGCGCAGGCCATGTCGTATTTCGTCATGGGCTCGCTGCCGCTCCAGTGGAAGATGCCGCTGAAACCGGGGTGCGTCAGCCGGTGCGCCACCATCTGCCGCAGCACGGCGGCCACGTCTCCCGTGTGCGTGGGGTACCGCGTGGCCCAGTGCTCCATGGCGAGCCGCTCGCCGGGGCGGGCGCTCAGCATGTTCTTCGCAAGCACGGTCACGGGCGACTCGTCGAGGGTTTCGACTTCGCCGTAGAGAATGGGCACGCGCAGGATCGCCGCGTCTCCGCCTGCAGACTGCACCGCGTGTTCGCCGTCGAGCTTACTCTGGCCATAGCCGTTGATCGGGTGCGTCTTTGAAGTCGGTGTATAAGGGGCGGCGGTGCCGTCGAACACATAATCGCTGGAGATGTAGATCAGGAACGCGCGGTGCGCCGCCGCCCACTGCGCGAGGGCGGCGGTGGCGCCGACGTTCAGCCGCTGCGTGCCTGCCGGGTCTTTCTCGCTCACATCCGGCCGGCGCTCGGCTGCGGAGTGGATGATGACATCAGGTGCCAGACGGTCAAGAAACGCGGGAATCTGTTCGGTTTGCGAGAGGTCGGCGCGTTCGAGTCCGGGGCCGGTGCGGCGGAACGACGCGCCGGTGACGCGCCACGCGGGGACGGCGGCGCACGCGCGCAAGACAGGGCGTCCGAGGAGCCCGGTTGCGCCGGTGATGAGGATGTGGGGGGAAGTAAGAGTGTTCATAAGTGGGTTAGTCATTGGTCATTAGTCATTGGTCGGAGGGGGGGGTGGCGGCACGCCGTGCCCGTACGTGTCAGGTGATGCGTTGCAGCATATCGTGGGCGAGGGCGGCGAGAGGGGACGCGTCGCCCGGCAGACCGTCAAGGGCTGCCACTGCGAGGTGCGTGTGGCTCATCGCCCAGGTGCGCGCCTCGGCTTCGGTCATGATGTCGAGGCAGGAGAGTTCGGGCTGGGTGTCGGATTTGGCTTCGTGTGCGTCGAGCAGGTCGTCGATGATTTGAAAGGCGAATCCGAGTCCGTCCGCGAAGGTGGAGAGTTTGGCGAGGTCAGGCTCGGATGCGTTTGCGGCGATTGCGCCCAGACGGGCGGCGGCACGGAAGAGGTCGGCGGTCTTGTGCTGGAACACGTAGTCGATGATGTCGCGCGTGGGGGCTGAGGCAAAGCGGATATCCTCGACTTGGCCCGCGATGACGCCTGACGCGCCAGCGGCGGAGGCGAGTTCGGCGACAAGGCGGGCGACTGTGCCGGGACGTTTCTCGTGCGTGCGTGCGAGCGTTTCGAAAGCGAGGGTCTGGAGTGCGTCGCCGGTGAGGACGCCGACGGCCTCGCCGTACTTTGCGTGGACGGTGGGTTGGCCGCGGCGCAGGAGGTCATTGTCCATGCAGGGCAGGTCGTCGTGCACCAGCGTGTAGGTGTGCAGCAGCTCCACGGCGCAGGCGGGGAGGAGAGCGTCATCGGCCGCGCCGCCCGCAGCCTCGGCGGCGGCGAGGCAGAGGATCGGGCGCAGGCGCTTGCCTCCGGAAAGCACCGCGTGGCGCATGGCCTCCGACAGGATCTGCGGGCGCGCGCCGGATGCCGGCAGGCAGGCGAAGAGCCGCGTCTCAACGGTTGCCCGGCGCGCGGAGAGGTAGGTTTTCAGGTCACACGTCATGGTGTCCAGTATAGGCGAAGGGGGCGGCGGAGGGCAAGGGGTGCGATTCAATATAGTTGAAGCGGCACCCGATTTAGGATTTAGGATTTAGGAGTTTTAACACCATTAAGACGAATAGCTTATGCGCTCCAATTAAGCGGTAGTTTGTGTGACTTCATACTGAGGGCACGATTTTTTCCTGAGCCAAACCCGTGAAGGAGCCAAACTCAAAAGGACTCTTTGTTTTCATGTGTTGTTGCGCGTCCAACTCCTAACTCCTAACTCCTAAATCCTCCTTTGGTGCGATTCGGTTTCAACTAAACTGAATCGCACTTGGCAAGCCTTGCGCGAGAGCGGGCTTGCAACTTCGCGCAAAAACGCTATTTTAGTAAGTTACTTATGGGAAATCCGTGTCACCGGAAGCCCGTGTGAGGAAGGTCAAGATGCAGAACATCGATTGGAAATCGCTGGGTTTCAAGTATCTGGATACGCGCTGCCACGTCCGCTACGTGTGGCGGGACGGGGCGTGGGATAGCGGCGAAGAGGTCGCGTCGCCTTATCTCAACATGCACATCGCGGCGGCGTGCCTGCACTACGGACAGGCTGCGTTCGAGGGCTTGAAGGCGTTCCGCTGCAAAGACGGCAAGATCCGCGTGTTCCGTCCCGAGGTGAACGCGCAGCGCATGGCGAACACCGCGCGCCGCACCTGCATGGCCGTGGTGCCAGAAGCGATGTTCCTGGAGGCGGTCTCGCGCGTGATCAAGGCGAACGAGGACTTCGTGCCTCCCTACGGCACAGGCGGCTCGCTTTACGTGCGTCCGCTGCTCATCGGCTCAGGCGCGCAGATCGGCGTGGCGCCGGCGCAGGAGTATACCTTCCTCGTGCTCGTGGTGCCGGTGGGGCCGTATTACAAGGGCGGATTGCAGCCCGTGAAGGCGATAATCTTGGATGATTACGACCGCGCCGCGCCGCTGGGCGTCGGCAATGTGAAGGTGGCCGGCAACTACGCTGCGAGCCTCTATGCGCACGAGCACGCCAAGCACGCGGGGTTTCCGGTGGAGCTCTATCTCGACGCCAAGGAGCACAAATACATTGAGGAATTCGCGACGTCCAATTTCATCGGCATCACCCGGGACGGCACGTACGTGACGCCTGATTCGCATTCGATCCTGCCGAGCGTGACCAACAACACGCTCAAACAGATCGCGGCGGATCTCGGCATGAAAGTCGAGGTGCGTCCGGTGCCGTTTGAGGAGTTGTCCGCGTTCGCCGAGATCGGCGCATGCGGCACGGCGGTGGTGGTGACCCCCGTCTGCGAGATCGTGCGCGGCGAAACGGTCATCAAGGTCGGTTCCCCGACCGGGTGCGGCCCGGTGCTGCAGAAGCTGTATGAGACGGTGCAGGGCATCCAGTACGGCGAGCTGCCGGACACGCACGGCTGGTGCCGCGAGGTATAGCCGAGCGTACGGCTCGTGAGGACACTCGCCCTCCAAAGACGATTAAGCGGTATTGGAGGGCGAGCGTCCTCGCGAGCCGCAGAATACAGGGATATGAGCGAACCTTGGACTGACGAGCGGCTGCACGAGGAACTGCGCAAACATTTCGGTCACTCGGCGTTCCGCGAGGGACAGGCTGAGGCTGTCAAGACCTTGCTCAACGGCCGCGACGTGGTGCTCGTCATGCCCACCGGGTCGGGCAAGTCGCTTTGCTATCAGTTGACCGCCCTGCTCCTGCCGGGCGTGACGGTTGTGATTTCGCCGCTGATCGCGCTGATGAAAGATCAGGTCGACGCGCTTGAGCGCAAGGGGATTCCCGCCACCTTTCTCAACTCCTCGGTGGACGGCTCCGAGATGGCCTACCGGCTCGACGGCTTGCGCCAGGGCCGCTACAAACTGGTCTACGTGGCGCCGGAGCGCTTCCGCAACAGGCGCTTCGCCGACGCGCTTGCCACGGTGACGGTGTCGCTGTTCACCATCGACGAGGCGCACTGCGTCAGCCAGTGGGGGCACGATTTCAGGCCAGACTACCTGAACCTGAAATACGTGCTGGAGCGGCTCGGCCCGGTGCGGGTTTTGGCCGTAACGGCGACGGCCACGCCGGACGTGCGCGACGACATCATCAAGCAGCTCGGGCTGGGCGAGCCGCCGCGCGAAGGCCCGGTGGTGTCGGTGACCGGCTTTGCGCGGCCCAACCTTTATCTTGCGGTGACGCGCTGTCCCACGCACAAACACAAGTTCGACCGGCTGGTGCAGATTGTGGAGGCGTACCGCTGCGGCATCGTTTATTGCTCCACGCGCAAAATGGTCGAGCGCGTGGCCGCGCTTTTGCAGGGCGACGGCTTCGCGCCGATCACCTATCACGGCGCGATGGCCGACGGCGAGCGTACGGCGGCGCAGGAGCGGTTCATGGCCGAGGCTGCGCCGGTGGTCGTGGCGACCAACGCGTTCGGCATGGGCGTGGATCGGGGCGACCTGCGGTTCGTGGCGCACTGGGACATCCCCGGCAGTTTGGAGTCGTACTATCAGGAGGTGGGCCGCGCGGGGCGCGACGGCTCGAGCGCCTGGTGCGAGCTGCTTTTCAACTACGCCGACGTGGCGACGCAGCGCTTCTTCCTCGACGGGGCGAACCCTTCCTTTGCGGACATCCTTGCCGTGTGGCAGGCGGTGCGGCAGGCGTGCGAGGCGCAGGAGGTCACCTGCTCCGTCGAAGCGTGGGCCAAACTCGCCAAGGTGAAGAACGACATGGAGGTCCGGACGATCCTGGGGCTGATCGAGCGGGCCCATTTGATCGAACGCGAGGTGATGTCGGGCAGCCGCGCCTACACGACGCGCCTGCTGCCGAACCCCGACCCGAATCTGGCGGAGCTGAAGAAGCTGGCCGCAGGCTTGGGCGAGAAGCGCGAACGCGACGAGCACAAGCTCGAAACGCTGCTGCGTTTCGTGGATCAGGCCGGCTGCCGCCAAGCCTACATGCTCAGCTATTTCGGCGAGGTTTCTCACGGGCACGCCTGCGGCAACTGCGACCGCTGCCGCCGCAAGACGCCGGTCAGGTCGCTGCCCCCCGACGAGGACCAGTGGATCGTCATCCAGAAGGTGCTGAGCTGTGTGACGCGCATGAAGGGCCGCTTCGATGCGGCGCGTGTGGTGCAAGTCTTGCACGGCGACCGCGAAGAGAGTGTGGTGCGGTGCGAACTCGACAAGCTGACGACGTTCGGGTTGCTGTCTGACCTTGCGCCGCAGCAGATCCGGGCGGTGATCGACGAACTCCGGGCCGAGGGATGTGTGGACGTGACGCCGGACGCGCGCCGCCTGCTGGCGATGCTGCCGAAAGGGCGGCTTGTGATGCTGCGCACGCTGGAGGGATTCCGCATCGCGTGGCCCAATGGGAGAGGTGGAGTTAGGAGTGAGGAGTCAGGAGTTGGGCAGCGGGTGGCGATTGGAAAAACAAAGCCGCCGAGACGCCAAGAAGTTCAAAGTTTGAAAACTGGCGCGGATCACGCGGTGCCGGATCATTCGCTTGTTTCGCGGCTGCAGAAATGGGTGCGGCGGACGGCGGCAGAGCAGAACGTGGAGGCCTTCCTCGTCCTGAACCGGCAGACGATTGAGGCAATAGCTGCGGCTGAACCGGCCACGTTCGAGGCGCTGGGGAAGGTGAAGGGAATGGGGCCGGTCAAGGTGCACCGCTATGGGCGGGCGCTCTTGGATTTGCCTGTCTCTTATACACATCTGACG
>CAYSXF010000146.1:0-8053 GCA_964434815.1 uncultured Lentisphaeraceae bacterium | reverse complement strand
CCTCTCTATTCGTCGGCAGCGTCAGATGTGTATAAGAGACAGCTTCCAGCGCCTTGGAAACCAGCGCCGGATACGCACGCCGCACCAGCGTGAGCGTGTCGACCCAAGGCCCCAGCCGATGCAGCGGCGCAAGCCGGGTCAGCACCGAGCGCTCAGTTCCCGCGTTGTGCGCCACGAGCGGCACGCCCGTCAGCCACAGCGCCCATTCGGGCCACTGATCGCCCGCCGCCGGCGCGGCCGCCAGCCGGTCGCGGAGCTGCGCGTGCCGCCCAGGGGCGCGCGGATTGAAAGGCCGGTCGCCGACGCGCACGAGCGCTTCGAAAGCCTCGTCCGCGCACACGCGTCCGCCGCGCACGCGCACGACGCCGATCTGCCACGGCTCAACGGTAAAGCCCGGCACCGCGCCCGTGGTCTCGAAGTCCACCACCGCAAAACACGCGCTCCGGGCCTCTGTGTAGGTTTCCAGCATCAAAGCAGACCCGCGTCAACCGGCTACCCGTTTCCGATCTGCGCATGGATGCAACCGGACACCAGCAACACAACCGCCATCATTCCGATAGCGAGAGCCACTTCAGCACACCGTTTTTTCATATTGTCAAACCCATTCATTGTTTCGTTCCGGATGTCTCCAGCAGCACGCGCAGGTCGTGCGTGACTTCGTGCTTCGGAGCCAGCGCTTCAGCCTCCGCAAGACAGGCGCGGACACGGCCGAGATCGCCGCGCTGTTTGGCGATGTAGCCGAGGTAGAAAACCGCTTTCAGGCGCAGCAACGACAGATCCTCCGCCTTGGCATGATCGCTCGGAATGCGCAGGCATTTCTCGCGTGTGGCACTGAAACACGGCTCGGCGCGCGCCGCGTCGTGCAGCCTGTTGAACAGCACTTCGCCCAGAAAGAAGTCGAGCTGCGGGCTCGCCGGATTATTGCGGATGCCCTCCTCCAGCAGGCGAACGCCCTCCTCTGGCTTCTCGAGCGAGTACGACAAGACGTAAGCCGCACTCTCGTAGGCTTGCACGTTCTTTGGCGACATGCGCGTGGCCGCCCAAAACCACGGCAGCAGCTCGACCGTCTGGACACCCTTCAAATGCCGATGCGCTTGCTCGTGCACGCGCCCATCGATCCACTGCCACGGGTCGCGCCCTGCCGGAATCGCGGCGGCGTGGTCGTGGTCGTCGTCGTGATCCGCATGGCCAGCCGCGTGGGCCCCGGCGTCGTGATCGTCGTGTCCCTCGTGGGCAACCGTCTCCGCATCCGACTGCATCGTGCAGTTCAGATGGCGGACCCCCCCGTGGAAATACTCTTCGGCTTTCTCTGCCAGCGTGCGACTGACCCCCAGGCGCGCGTCGCCCAGGACGAGCGCCAGGACGTCTTCGCCCGGCGCCTGCGGCAGGCGCCCCTCAAGGCAGTACGGTATGGCCTGGCCCAGCGCAACCACCAGGCCCGCAACGGCGGCCCAAAGCCCTGTCTGAAGACGTTGCCTGTTCATGGCCACATCAGAACCTTTTGTTGCGGAACGCCAGCGATGCGACGGCCAGACAGACCGCCGCATACCCCGCGGCATACACCAGCACAACCCCGCACACGCCCCAGCCGATGGCGGGCCACTCATGCACGACCCGCTGCCGCAGATCAAAGAACTCCACATGCGGCCCGAACCAGTGGATCAGCGTCAGCACCATCCGTCCCGGCAGCGGCTGGGCGGCCGCCAACGACGGCAGGCGCTGTCCAAAGAAAAGCATACCGATGACCGACAGCCCGCACATCGTGAGGTTCGCCGACGGCGTCAGCAGCAGCGAACCGGCCAAGCCCAGCGCCGTGACGACCACCAGAAAGCCGATGTGCAGGATGAACGCCTGAACAAAGACAGCCGGGAACCAGACTCCCTGCCGCGCCCCTACCATGAAGCCGTATGCCAGGTAGAATACCGTCAGCGCCGACACCGAAGCCGCCAACGCCCCCAGATACTTGCCCACTAAGATCGTTCCCCTCGCCACAGGCTTGGCCAGCATCGGATAGATCGTCCGGCTTTCAAACTCGGGCGGGAACAGGCGAGCCGAGACGCCCAGACCGATCACCAGCGAGAAGAGCCACACCAGCAAAAGGGCCATCTCGTTCATGTAGCGGCCCGCGCCTGCAACGCCGAAAGGCGTGAGCAGCGCCAGCGGCAGCAGGACCACCGCGCTGAGCACAAAGACCACGATCAGGTCTTTTCTGCGATAGAGTTCCAGAACGGCCAAACGTGCCAAAGCCTGGATTTGACGCACGCGCACACTCATGATTTCACCTCGCTATCAGAGGCGAGGCTCTGCCGGGCCGACTTCTCATCCGCACCGCCCAGCATCTTCAGAAAGATGCGCTCCAGATTCTGCTGCCCGTCTCCGGCGACATCGCTGACCGCCCCGCACCAGACCAGCGAGCCTTGCTTGAGGATCGCCACCCGGTCACAAATCAGTTCCGCTTCGGACAGCTCATGCGACGAAAAGAACACGGTCTTGCCGCGTTGCCTCAACTCAAGTATCAGATCGCGGAACTGGATACGCGCCAGCGGGTCAAGACCCGTGAAGGGCTCGTCCAAAATCAGCAGGTCAGGATCGTGCAGCAACGCCTGCGCGATGCCAGCCCGCTGCAGCATGCCTTTGGAATAGTGCCGCAGCAGGCGGCTGCCGGCATCCGCCAGCCCGACGCGCTCGATCAGCCGTTCGGAAGCCTCGCGGATTTCAGGCTTGGACATCCCGCAGAGGCCGCCGTACAGCGACAGCAGCTCACGCACGTTGAGATACGGATAGTAATACGCCGTCTCCGGCATGTACCCGATCTTCTTGCGCGTCGCCGGCTCGCACGGGTCGCCGCCCAACACCGACAAGCTGCCGGCATCCGGCCGGAAAAAGCCCAGCATCATCTTGATCGTCGTGGTCTTGCCCGCGCCGTTGGTGCCGAGAAAGCCCAAGATCTCGCCTTGCCGGATCGTCAGAGAGAGCCCGTTGACCGCATGCATAGGCCCGAAGGCTTTCGAAACTTCATCCAGCCTGACTGCATCCATATCCAGACCTCGCGATCCTAGGGCCGGATCGCTTCGACTTTGCCGCACGCCTCATGCAAGAATCCGGCGAATTGATCCATGCCTTGCGTGAAGCCCGTGTTCAAGAAAACGTCGACCGCCTCTTTGGCCATCCACTCGCCCCAGATCATCTGGCCCAGGCAGAGCACGTTCGCGTTGTTGATCGCCCGGCACATTTTTGCGGCGAAGACCGACTCCACCACCGCAGCCGTCACACCTTTGAAGCGGTTGGCCACGATCGACATGCCCATGCCCGTGCCGCAGAAGAGAATGGCACGCTCGGCTTGCCCGGCCTGCATCGCTTTGCCGACCGCCGCGCCGCAATCGAAGTACGCCAGCCCATTCTCTTTGGTCGAGCCCATATCCGTGACGATGTACCCTTTTTCCTTCAGGTGCGCCACGACCGCGTCCTTCAGCGTCACCGCAAACGGATCGGCCGCCACGATGATCTTCTTTACGCTGTTCTCCATACTTGCCTTCGCCTCCGTTTTCTGAGTCTCGGCCTGAGCAGTCACGGCAGCCGCACCGGCCAGCACCACGCCTGCGACGCCCGCCTTGACCATGAACTCACGTCTCGTGCTTGCTGCGTCCATCACCAAACTCCTAACTTCTAATTCCTAACTCCAGCTTACCACGTCAGCCACTCGTCGGCCGGCTTCTTATTCTCGACCTTCAGCCACATCATGAACGCTATGCGGAAATCGTTCTCCCGCTCTGTTCCGTCGATCCGCTCGTAGCTGCCTTCATACGCCGTGCGCACCTGAAAGACAAGACAGTCGAGGCTATATTGGATATATCCGCCGACCTCTTCGAGCCCTGCCTTGCGCACGTCGTAGCGCACGTAGGTGCTCCACGACCACGTGTCGTTGATGTCGTGCGTGAAGCCGAAGTAGACGAGGCTGTCCTGCATGTGGTTCCACTCGTCCACGGGAGATAAGGCATAGTCGTAAATCTGGTGGTCGCGCGCCAGATATCCGCCGCCGAAGCGGAACCGGTCCGTCAACTTGTAAAACGCGCTCAAGTCCGCGAAGGCGACGGTGTCCTCCGCGTTATCCCACTCCGCCTGCGCTTTGATGTCCAGCCTCTTGCTCGGCTCATACAAAATTTGCGTTCCCATCATGCGAGCCCCGTCGTACCCGCCGAGCGGGCCGCCGGAGTCGAACTGCACGCCCGCATACACGTCCAAACTGAGGAAGGTGCGAATGACGTTCTTCTCATCGCGCTCTTGGAACAGATTGCGCACCCCGGGCCGGACGCCATTCCAGTCGTAAGGCAGCCATGTCCCGTCAGATCCGAACTGGTCGAACCACTCGATCGAGCGGTCATAGTGGTCGAACGCGTATACGCTCCCATTATCGCTGTCGTAATAGGTGGGCTGATAGCTGTAATCGAGGTAGGGCTCGACGACGTGGCGGATGCCGTTATTCCAGTCGGAGGTCGCGCGCACCGAAGCCTCAACACCCAATTCGGCGGATTGCCGGTACACGTCGCTGTTCAATTCCGAATCCGAGTAATAGGTGCAGCGGTAGCCCGCGCGCGGAACCACGCTCAAAACATCGCCGAACTTCATCGGGTAGGTCACGCGGTGGGCCGTGTCCACGCGCGCGACATCGTAGTCAGCCCACGGGCCCGGATAGTACATGAAATCCGGCATCGCCTGATCGTAGATGGCGGCGTCACGCTCCAAATACCCGGCCCGCGTCTGACTCTCGTAGTTCAGCCCCGTGCCGAAGACCGGCTGCGGCTCGATATTCAGCCAGCCTTCAGGCAGCCGCGACACGCCTCCGAAGAAATCGTTGATCGGGCCACTGACCGTTACGCCCGAAGCCCACGAGTGTTCGCGGTGTTCGAGCGAGGCGAAGTTCATCGGAATGCTTTCGCCGCGGTTCGTTCTGGTGAAGAAATCGTGGGTCACCTCTGAGTCGCTGCAGTACGTCCCTTGCAGGATGAACTGGTCGCGCTCCGAGAGCTCCGCCTCGTGTTGCAGCCGGAAGCGATACCGTTCCTCATTCACCTTCGACATCCAGTTGAAGTCTTCCGGGGAGTGCGGATAAGCCTGATCCCACGCGTAATAGGTCTCCAGTCTGCCGCGCCCGGCATCCTTCAGGTCCCACGCGAAATCCTGTCCGACCGCCGCGCCGCGCCGCGTGCGGTAGTCCACGTGGGTCGTGCCGTCCACGATGGGCCCAGCTTCGCGCGGCGAATCATAGACATTGTAGATATAGCCGCCCAAGATATACGCGCCCCACCGGGAGGTGTAGCCGGGAATCAGCCGGAGGCCGTAGTGCGTGTCGAGGTCGCGATACACGTAGGGCAGATAGGCGACCGGCACGCCGAACAGCCACGGCACCGCGTCGTAAATCTCGATGTAGTCGTTCTCCTTGTAGCGCGCATCGCCCGTAATGCTCCAGTGGGTATGCCCCGGCGCGTTGGTGCAGGTCGTCACCTCCGCGTGCCGGGCGTCATAGCGGCCGTCCTCGCGGCGCGTCATCTCGTGCGCGTGGACAAAGAAGTCGCCCGCGCGAATGTCCCCCGTGCCGGTGAGGCCCTTGCCGGTCTTGTAGTTGAACTCGATGTAGTCGCCCGACCAGGTGCCGAAGCCGCGCTGCGTGATCACGACGTTGCCTCGGGCCTGAACATCGCCCTTCTCCTGCTGCACCCGAACCCGGTCCGCATTCACCTCATGCTCGCCGGTGCGGATCTTCACATGGCCGGAAGCGGTGGTCCACCCCGACTTCTGGTCGACCTCAAATTTTTCGGCCGTGATCTCCAACCCCGAATCGGCAGACACACGCGGAGTCAGCGCATTGCCGACTCCCCGCGCCTGCACCCCGCCGACCATGATGCCGACCATCCATGCTACAATCGCTGTTCGTTTCATAACGGGTGCTCACTGTTTATGGGGGACTACGCCGCGTCCTTTTTACGCCATGTCATAGTTATACCGTTTTTGCTTCGCCAACGGAATACAAAACCTTTCCGGTCTGGCCGTCCGCGATGCAGAACGATTCCGGATGGCGATGCATCTCGGATTTGAAGGTGAGCCGGCCGGTGTAGCGCTTTTGCAGATCCACCAAAAAAGCCTCGTCTTCGGTGCGCAGACGCTCGAGCACGCTCGGCGCAACCACGATCTGTAGCTCGACGTCGCGGCCCTCGTGCCGCACTTTGCGCATCAGCGCGGCGATCTGCCGCTGGATGTCGACGCTCAGCGCCAGCGGCGACTTGACGAGGCCGTGGCCTCGGCAGTACGGGCAGTCCGAATACATCTGCGACAGCAGGCTCTCCTCCTGGCGTTGGCGCGTCATCTCCATCAGGCCCAGCTCGGAGATCGCCAGCACGTTCGTGCGCGCCCGGTCGCGCTTCAGGGACTGCTTCATGTTCTTGTACACCGCGTTCTGGTGCTTGCGCGACTTCATGTCGATCAGATCCACCACAACCAGTCCGCCGATGTTGCGCAGCCGCAGCTGGCGCGCCACCTCTTCCACCGCCTCCAGGTTGACCTCCAGAATCGCATCTTCCTGCGATCCCTTGCCGCGGTGGCGCCCGGTGTTGACGTCGATGGCGATCAGCGCCTCGGTCTCGTCGAACACCAGATAGCCGCCGGACTTGAGGTTCACCTTGCGGCGGAACGCCTCCTCCAACTGGCGCTCGATGCCATAGTGCTCGAAGATCGACAACTGGCCCTCGTAGTGGTTGATCACATTTTTGGCGCGGCGCGATATCTTGCCGGCCACGTCGCGGATGCGCGTGTAGGCGTCCTCGTCGTCGATCGTCACACGGTCGATCTCCTCGGTCAGCCAGTCGCGCACCACGCGCTCCACCAGATCAGGCTCCTGATAAACGCAGGTCGGCGAGCGCAGGTTCTTGATGTTGTCCTGCAGCACATTCCACGACTCCCACAGGTTGCGCAGATCGCGCACGAAGGAGCGCTTGCTCGCGCCCGCCCCCACCGTGCGCACAATCAGGCCCGCGTCGTCAGGCAGCGGCAGCCGGTCGAGGATCTTCTTCAGGCGCTGGCGCTCCTTGGCGTCGCCGATCTTGCGCGAGACGCCGCGCAGCCGCGTGCCCGGCATCATCACCAGATACCGGCCCGGCAGGCTCAGGTTCGCAGTGACGCGCGGGCCCTTGGTGCCGATCGGCCCCTTGGTCACCTGCACCACGATTTCACATCCCGGCGGGAAGCGCTTGGTGATCTCCTCGTTCGAGACGCGCCTGCGCCGCATGGGCCGCGCGTTCTCTTCGTCGTCGTCCAGCCGGCTGTCATCGTCTGGCAGCATATCCCAATAGTGCAAGAAGGCGTTCTTCTTCAGACCGATGTCGACGAACGCTGCCTGCAGGTCGTGCTCCAGGTTCTGGATGCGCCCCTTGAAGATGCTGCCGACCAGCCGCTCCTCGGTGGGATGCTCCACCTGGAACTCCTCGACGCGCCCGTTCTCCACGACGGCCACACGCGTTTCCAACTTTTCGACGTTGACCACGATCTCGCGCTTCGGCGCGCTCTTTCTGAACCATCCGAACAACATAGTCCCTCCTCTATGAGCGTCTCTCTGCGATACGCATCGCACCCTTGCTCAAAACTTTGACTCTGATTCACGTCCATATATGGACACACTTTGGACCAACCCCAACGCCGCCATCATGGTCAGCATGAAGGTTCGCCCGTAACTGATAAACGGCAGTGGCAGCCCGGTAATCGGCATCATCCCGATCGTCATCGCCATGTTGATGAACATGTGGCTGAAGATCAGGGTGACCACGCCGACACAGAACAGGCGCCCCGTATCGTCTCGACAACGAAACGCCACCCACAGCCCGGACCACAGCAGGCCCAGAAACAGGAGCAGCACCGTTACAGAACCCGCGAAGCCGGCCTCTTCCGCCAGCACCGAGAAAATGAAATCGTTGGAGGAGATCGACGGCGGCAGATACCCCAGCGTGTACTGTTCGCCCTTGAGATAACCCTTGCCCCTGTCTCTTATACACATCTGACGCTGCCG
>CAYSXF010000145.1:0-8062 GCA_964434815.1 uncultured Lentisphaeraceae bacterium | reverse complement strand
AAGCGGCGATGTCATGCGCCGTCATGCCCCACTTGTTGAACAGGTCGCGGTACGCGCCCGCCGCCAACAGCAAACGCGCAATCGCTGTCTGTCCGTTCATGGCCGACGCCATCAGCGGCGTGATGCCGTCCCCGTCGGTTCCGTTCACATTCACGCCCTGCGCCAACAGACGCCTGACTTCATCCTCGCTGCCGCGGTGAACCGCCAACAGCAGTTCGGACAACCCGGCGTTGATTCCTTTTCCATTCCGCTCGCGCATGCTGATACTCTTAGCTTATCGCATACCAACCCGAAAACTGGCTTTTAGGGGCTTTTTTCGCCATAAATGACAAATATTTCATTTAATGCTGATAAATTTTTCAGATTATGCTAAATATGTCATTCCTAAAGGAGTGCCAAATGGAAAAGAAAACGGATTTTTTCCGAGAGGTCACGCTGTGCGTCTCGCTGCGTCTGAGCGCCACGGAAATGGCGGAGGACCTGTTCACCCTCCTGCGCTCGCAGATGCCGTGCGAGCTGCTGCAGATGAGCTACATCGACGAGGACATCGGCGAGCTGCGCAGCCTGGCACTGGTGGAATGGCGCAACGGCCGACGCGTCAGCCAAAAAAGCAGCACACTCTTTTCCTTCCCGCAGGACGCGATCGAACTCATCAGAAAAGGGCCTCCCGACGGGCACCGTCCGCTGCGGGTCGCCGTCATGCGAGTCGGGGAAAAACAAAAACGCCCGCCGCCGCATCCCGCGTTTGAGGAAGGGTTCAAAAGTTTCCGGCTGGAGGGCTACAACATCATGATCGTTGACCTCCACATGGAAACGCAGCACCTCGGCGTCCTGTTCATCGCGGCCCGTCCGCCCGCCGATTTCACCGCCGAGCATGTCCGAATGATGGAAGACGTGATTGAACCGCTCTCGATCTCATTCAGCAATGCGCGGCGTTACGAGGACCTCCTCCGCCTCAAAGAGCACCTCGCCGACGAGAACCAAGCGCTCAGCCAAGACCTGAGTTCCGCCTCGGACGCGATGCTCGTCGGCGAATTCGGCGGCCTGCGCCATGTCATGGACCTCGTGCGACGCGTGGCCCCGCTCGCCAGTCCCGTCCTGCTGCTCGGCGAGACTGGAACCGGCAAAGAAGTGCTTGCACACGCCATCCACGCCATGAGCCCGCGGCGCGAAAAACCTTTCGTCCGCGTGCAGTGCGGCGCGATCCCTGAATCGCTCCTCGACAGCGAGCTGTTTGGCCATGAGAAAGGCGCGTTCACCGGCGCCACCTCGCTACACTACGGCCGTTTTGAGCGCGCGCACGAAGGCACCATCTTTCTCGATGAGATTGGCGAACTCACCCCCGAGGCACAGGTCAAACTTCTTCGGGTCTTGCAGGAGAAGGAATTTGAGCGCGTCGGCGGATCGGAGACCCTGCACGCGGACGTGCGCGTCATCGCAGCCACGCATCGAGACCTGCCCGAACGGGTTCGGCAGGGCCGTTTTCGCGAAGACCTCTATTTCCGGCTCAACGTCTTTCCGCTCACGATCCCGCCGCTGCGGCAGCGCCGGGAGGACATCCCCCTGCTGCTCCGCTACCTGGTGGACAGAAAATGCCGCGAGTTGAACCTGCCGGTGCCGCCGCCTCTTGACATGGAGTCGCTGGCCCGGTTGCTGACCTACGGCTGGCCCGGCAATGTGCGCGAGCTGCAGAATGTGGTCGAGCGCGCCATCATCACCTCGGGCAACGGGCCGCTGCGCTTTCCCGACCTCGTCAGCGCACCCTCGGCGTCCCAGACTCAACCGCCTGCATCCGCGCCGAACGCCGAGCCCCTGGCGACGCTCGACGCCGTGACCGCCGCACACATCCGCAAAGCGATGCACGCCGCACGCGGAAAGATCCAAGGCGCGGGCGGCGCAGCCGAGCTGCTCGGCCTGCAGGCCAACACCCTGCGCGCCCGCATGCGCAGACTCGGCATCCCCTACGGACGCATCGCCACACGCTGGGAGGACCCCGCTTCGCTTCAGCCGGGCACGAGTTCCCGTACGGCGATTTCGGGGTTGCCGGAAGGTTCTTAGACCGAGTAAGTGAGGGTTAAAATAAAAAGGAACGCACAGAGAAACGGCGCGCTCTTTCTTTTGCCACTTTACCGCGTCAGGCCGCTAGCAAACTCCAGCGCCAACAGCGCGTAGGAAGAGGCCAAAATCGGGTCGTTCTCCCACCAGCGGTTGTTCGCGTTCACCCAGGAACCGTCCGGCTTCTGCAGGGCGATGAGCTTTTTGACGAGCTCCTCGCGCCAGCGGATGTCCTCCGAGGAGCCGCTCTTGCGAAGCGCGTCCACGCCCGCCGCGCTGAGCGCGCGCGCCATGATGTTGAAGTAGAAGTAGACCCCCTGCTGCCCCTGGCCCGGATTCTCCTCGACCGTCCAGTACCGCGCGCCGAAATCCACGGCCGACCGTACGCGCGGATCGCTCTTCTCCAGCTTCGTGTGCACCATCGCGAGCAGCCCCGCATAGGTCATGCTGCCGTAGGCGCGCAACATGATCTTTCCGTTAGCGTTCGTCACCGCGCCGCCCTTGGGGTCTTCGGTGTTGTAGGCGAACCCGCCGGCGGTCTCGCCCTCTTTGTTCTGCATCTGCTCCACGTATTTAAGCGCGGCGTCCCAGTTGATGTCCGCCTTTTTATCCCCGGCCGGGCGCAAATCCTCAACGCTCTGTGTGCGGCGCATGGCGTCCATTGAATACTGGGTGTTATTCAGATCGGCATACGCCCGCTGCGTGTCTTTGTCGTAACCGAAGCCGCCCGAATGAGAGTCGTCGCCGAAGTGCTGCGACGATGCGATGTACGTGCGCGCCTTCAGAATCGCGGGCACTGCTTCCTTGCGTCCGGTGGCTTGCAGCGCCATCGCGCAGATGGAGCTGTTGTAATTGCCGAGCCCGCCGCCTTTGCGACCAGGCACCGGCACATAGATTCCGCCGTCCGGACGCTGAAGCTCCAACAGCCGCGCCACGGCCTTGTCCTGCATCGGGCCGAACTCTTTCGAGCCGGACGCCGCGATCGCCCACAGCGGCAACGCGGTCAGCGCGGGCATGTTCTCCTCCGACCACGCCCCACTCGGCTTTTGCTGGGTCAACAGCCAGGCCAAGCCCTTCTCCACGGACGCACGCGCCTGTTTCGTCAGCTCGGGCGAGACCGCCTGTGCACGTACGGTCACAGCCATGCACACAACCGCCGCCATGAAACCATAAATCCATTTGCTCATTGCGCTACCTCCCACTTTTTCAAAAAGAGTTAATTTACTATAACCGATACCCGGCAGACAGGACAAAGTTTCATCTCATTTAACGCGGCTTCTCTGTTTCCGGTTCAAAAAAAACCACATCAAATCCCAGTTCCGGCCGGCACAAGCTCCAGCACGGCGATTTCGGGATAGCAGTTGAAGCGCACCGGATAAACGGCCCAGCCGATTCCCCGCGAGATAAAAACGCCCACCCCGCGCGGCGAGCGTTTCAACCCGCAGGAGTAGTTCTTGTTCTGAACCGGCAGAACAGGCGGCCCGATGAAGGGTATATTCACCTGCCCGCCGTGGGTGTGTCCGGCAATCATCAGATCGACGCGCGACACGAAATCCGTGTCCGCCGTATCGGGGTTGTGCGCGAGAACGATCCGGCAATCCGATGCGGGTACCCCGGAAAGCACGCGGTCCAAGCTCCGGTGGTCTTCCCACAGGTCGCCCGCACCAGCCAGCCAGAGCTTGCTCCCATTCCGGTCAATCGCGGTCAGCTTATGCCGCAAGTCCTGCCCGCTCCGGCTCAGGCACTCCTGCGACCGCACCGTATCCGCCCAATGGTCGTGATTGCCGAGCACCGAATACACACCGGCCGGCGCACAGAGCCCGTTGATCACCGGCCACACGGCGTCGATCTCCCGCGTCGTGTCCCGCTTGTGGACGAAATCGCCGGTGCACACCGTGATATCGCGCCTGATCCGGTTGGCCCGATTGACGACCGCTTGAACCAAACTCAGAGGCGTCAGCACGCCGTGGTGGATATCCGTCAGGTGGACGATCCTGAACCCGGCAAAGGCAGGCGGCAGATTCGGCACCGGAATGCGGTAGGTGTTCGTCTGAATCGCACACCGTTCGACGAGAACCGAATACCCGAGCGTTGCGCCAGCCAGACCCGCGCACCCGCTCACCGTCAAAAATTTCCGCCTGCTCATCTGTGCCATATTTTTACTATATCCGACTGCCGCTGTAATCGACAACGCCAAACAAAATTTTGCTTCGCGGCCCATCGTCCCTCCGGAAAAAAGTCGCGCGAAACGCTGAAGCCTGTATAATGCCACCCGATCAGTTTAAAGGGAATCCCGGTCTTAGTCGGGGGAACGGCTGGGCCGGCAATTAAGCCACGAGCAACCGGTAAACTCTCATGAAAACAATCATTCTCGTTTCTACCCTCGCCCTTTCCCTCGTCACGATTGCGGACACGCCGTCCGCTGGAAACACGGTATGGACCGGGCATTGGGCCTTTGACGGCAACCTGGCCGACGCCAGCGGCAACGGCGGAAACGCCTATGCCGAGGCACCTGCCTTCGCTCCGGGCGTCGAGGGGCAGGCCCTCCGGCTGACGGACCGGACCACGGCGACGATTCCCGACGCTCCGGGCCTGCGCCTCACGTGCGGCTTCCGCCTCGCCTGCCGCGTTCGCTTCGAGCGCCTGCCCGAAGGGAACGCGTGGGCGACGGTGGCGATGAAAGGCGACCACGACGAAGGCGAGTACTTTCTGCGCGTCGACCCCGCGTCGGAAGGCCGCCGCTTCGGCTTCTTTGTGAACATCGGCGGATGGGAGCCCCGCGTACAGTCGCGCGAGTCAGTTCGGACCAACGTGTGGTACGCGGTCGAGGCCGGCTGGGACGGGCAGATCCTGTGGCTGACCGTCAACGGCGACACGACTCGCATGGCCCGCGCGGGCGAACCTGCATTGACGCACGCGCCGCTGCTCCTAGGCGCCTTCGACGGCGAACTCGACGACCTGCTGATCGCAAGCCCGGGCGGCTGCCGCACGAGCACCGCCTGCTGGCCGTTCGAGGGCGATCTGCGCGACGCCTCAGGCCACAGCCACGATTTCGCCGCCAAGCCCTGCGCATACGAGCCCGGCGTCGCCGGACGGGCGCTTCAGCTTTCCGCCGGATCGTTCGCGACTCCCAGCGCCCCCGACCTGCAGCTCGCCCCCGGCTTGCATATCGACTGTTCGGTGCTGTTCCGCGAGCTGCCCAAAGACTACACGGCGATCATCGCGAAAGAGGGCGAGTACATGCTGCGGCTCGACTCCCAAAAGGAGGGCGGAAACTTCGCCTTTTTCGTGAATCTGGACGGTCGCTGGGAGCCGCGCGTTCGCGCCGAGTGCCGCGTCGAAACCGGCACATGGTATCGCGTCTCCGCCCATTGGGATGCGCTGAACTTATCGCTGGAGGTCAACGGCTCGCGCGCCGAGATCCTGCGCTCCGGCTTGGCCAAGCCGGGAAACGCGCCCTTGACGCTCGGCCGCTTTAACGGGCTGCTCGACAACGTGCGCATCGAGAACCCCAAGCCGTCCGTGGTCCGCTTGGGTGCGCTGACAACCGACGCCACCCTCTTGCGTGCGGGACTTACCGCAGGGCTCTCCGGCGTGGTTCGCAACGACGGCAACGCAGTCACCGGGTGCGTCGTCGAACTGAAGCTACCCCAAGGCGTCATCTGCGAAACGCCCGCCACCTTGAACCTCGGCGCACTGCCGGCGGGCGGCGAGAGAGTTGTCACGTGGCGCGTCCGCGCCGACGAAACCACCAGCGCGAACGCCACCGTCACCGTGAAAGCGGCGGGAGCGCGGTCTGTGCAGATGCACAAATCGCTGGCCTTCCTTCCCTCTTCAGACCCTGATTACTCCGCCCGCGTTTGGAATCCGCCGATCGCGACAAACGGGCAGGCCGCGACATACTACGTAGACGGCATCACAGGCGATAACGCCCGCGCGGGCACCTCGCCCGAAACGGCGTGGCGCGACTTCACGCCGGTCAACGGCCGCACGCTGGGGCCCGGCGAGCGGCTGCTCATCCGGCGCGGCAGTGTCATCAATCAAGAGCTTCAGCTCTCCGCGCGCGGCTCCGCCCAGGCGTGGGCCGAGGTCGGCGCCTACGGCGAAGGGGCGCGCCCGGTTATCCGCCGCAACCGGGACATCGACGACCGCTGCGCGCTGGTTAAAAACCCCGACTATCTGCGCATCTGTGGCCTGACCGTCTGTTACGCCGGAAAGGGATTGATCGTCCACTACGCCGAGAGCGGCCATCGCGGGCTGCTCATCGAAGACTGCATCGCCCACCACATCGAGGGGCTCTACCGCTTTAACGCCCACGGTATCCCGGAGTGGCGCGACCGTAGCGGCGCGCCGGACGACGGCGGCGCGGCGGGAGGCATCGCCGCCAGCGGCTCCGTCGGCGAAGACCTTGTGTTCCGCGACTGCGAGATGTTCCAGTGCTCGTCGGGTTTCCGCTTCACGGGCAAGAACGTGTTCATCGACCGCGTGTTCTGCCACGACAACTACGCGCACAACACCTCGCCGCATCCGTTCCTCACCTCCGTCAGCCGCGCCTACCTGCAGAACAGCATTTTCGACGCGTCCGGCTGGCACGCCCACGCCGGAACGATGGGCATCATGCTGGGTGGCCAATACGGCCTGATCATCCGCAACTGCCACTTCCTCAACCAGCCCGACTCCGGCTCGCATGACGAAGGCGGCATCGACTTCGAGGCCGGCGGCGAGGGCTGCCTCGTCGACCGATGCACCTTCCGCAACAACGCGGGCGCGGCGATCGAGATGCTCGGCCTCAAGTCGCCCCAGACGCCCAACGTGGAGATCACCCATTCGCGCTTCGACCGCAACAACGTCGCACACAAGCTCGGCCCCTCGGAGATCTTCATCTGGGGCGGCTCGCGTGACCCCGCGATCTGCTGTAGCTCCGGACTGATCCGCGACAACGGCTATGCGCTGGTGCCCGGCGTGGCCTTCTTCACGAATCAGGCCCCGACCCTGACCCGCTGGGCCCTCACCAACAACGCCGAATATGCCACATCTAAGGCGCTCGACAAGGCGCTGCCGCTCGACAATCCTCCGGCGGTCGACGCGGGCCGCGAGATCTGGACCGACTGCGCAACCGTGCGGCTGGCGGGCAGGGTCTCCGATGACGGCAAGCCCCAAGCCGGACACCTCTCAACAGCGTGGGAACTGCTCGAAGGCCCAGGTTCAGTCGCGTTCCACAGCGCGGCTAACCCCACGACCAAAGCCGACTTTGCGGTGCCGGGTGACTATGTGCTGCGGCTCAAGGCCGACGACGGCGAACTGTGGCGCAGCGCCCGCACGACCGTCCACGTGCTGCCGCCCGGCACGACCGTTGCGAAGACCTGGACCTTTGAGGCGCCGCTGGACAAAGAGGGCTGGAGCGACTGGAACTTGGGCACCAAGGACGAAGAGTTCATGGGGCAGAAATGGTCCTGCATCTCGCGCCCTGTTCACCTTGTCGCGGGCGGCGAGTTCATTGTAGCCATTAAAGACGCTCCCGACGCGCACCTGCTCTCGCCCGATGCGCTCGGCGTGGATCTCGACAAGAACGGACTCCTCGCGATCCGCTTCCAGAACCACACGCCTGCGGCGCGCATGCGTCTCCGCTTCACGACCCAAGCCGCGCCGACGTGGGAGGCGAACCTCGGGCAGGCCTTCGCGGTCACGCCGAACGACACGGAGGCGCGCCTCTACACGCTCGACATGCGCTCGTCCGCCGGCTGGAGCGGCAAGCTGAAGCAGATCCGTCTCAGCTTCGCCGACGGCGCGCCGCTCACAGGCACCTGCCGCATCGATTACATCTGGATCGGCAAACAGCGGAAGTAATACAACACGGTTGCACAATTGGCACAAAAACGTGACACTATGCGTTATGAAAACGAACCGCCTGCTTCTTGTCATAGGCATTTTGTCTCTGGCCTTTTTTCGAGCGTCGGACGTTCCTGCAGCGGAATCAGCGACTGCTTCCGCGAAGCCGGGCTACGCG
>CAYSXF010000144.1:0-8083 GCA_964434815.1 uncultured Lentisphaeraceae bacterium | reverse complement strand
GTGTAACCCTACATACGCATTCTCTCCGCAGGGCGGATTAGACGCCCTACGGAGATCGCTTACTGCCTGAACAGCTTCATTGTCAAACAACATGAAGCACGCTGTTCAGCGAACCGCAGCCGTCCGGCGCCTGATCGGGGCACTTCGGATCCGCAGCCCAGACGCCATTCACGATGAACTTATACTCGTGCGTGCCTTTCGGCAGGCTGAGCACGGCCTTGAAGTGCCCGCTGTCCGGGTTGTCCTTCAACGGGTTCGCGGTCGGATTCCAGTTGTTGAACGTTCCGGCTACAAACACCTGGCTTCCCGGTTTCGCCGACACTTCGAACGGCACCTTTTTTCCGTTACCGCTGGCAGCCGCTTTCGTTTGTACTTTTTCCTGCTTGCTCTTCATGGTCATCTCTCCTTGTGTTTCACTGTCTTATGCCACATCGTGCTGTGGCGTCTATTCGACCTTCGTCATTTCCTTGCCGCACGCGCACTTGCCGGGCTTGTCAGCGATCTCCGGACAGCCGTCAGGGCAAACATAGAAGCCTTTCGCGCTGACTTCCTTGACGTCTTTCCCGCAGCCGCACTTGCCGTCTTTCATGCCTGCGGTGCCGCACTTGCAGTGCGCGCCGCATTTGCACAGCAGCGCTTTGCCGTCCTTCACGCCCAGGACATGCGTCTCCTCCAGGTCCTTGTCGCACTTGGCGCATTTCCCGGCCTGCAAAGACATGGCGTGACACTCCGGGCACACAAAGACGGACTGCGTCACAGCCGCCTTCTTCTCGGCGGCAGCCGCCGTGCCCTCTTCTGCGGCAGCCCGAAGCGCTCCGCCCATCAGACTGACGCAACAAACAGCAATAGCCAGACTCATTGACTTTTTCATGATTCATTCTCCTCGTTTCGTGTTTGAAAACGCTTCGCCAGGCACCTGCCCGGCACTGTTCACATCTGCTTCGACCGTTCCATCCATTATGAGTTGCCACCTATGCAATCCCGTGCAAACCGTGGCCCGACCTCCTTTCACCCTTGTTCACTGAAAACCTAAAACGCCGCAATCATAACCGGAAATCTTGTTGTCAGAACGACATGACCTGTTTCATCCCCGCCCGTCACTGACGAGTCTTGGCGCATGCTTCCTTTTGTCCGATGATCACAAGCGCGACGTACGGGACAAGGTTAAAAGCAATGACGACGATCTTGAAGAAACCGAGGAGTTCGTAGATCGCCAGATTGAAGTCGTCTCTGTCGATAGGGAACCATTGGCTTTGCAATTCAAAGACCCGATCTCCGGCAAAGGCCAAGTCTAAGGACGCGAGAATAAGCAACCCGCCATTCAGGATCGTACACCACTTAAAGAAGGCGCGAACGCTGTTGATATCCATGGCCTATTCCTTCGCTTTTCTAAACATGAAGCACGCTGTTCAGGGAGCCTAAACCGTTCGGCACCCAAGCAGGGCACTTCGGATCTGCGGACCAGACGCCGTTCACCACGAACTTATATTCGTGTGTTCCTGCCGGAATACGCAGGTTCGATTTGAAGTGTCCGCTGTCGGGATTGTCCTTCAACGGATTCGCGGTCGGGTCCCAATTGTTGAACGTTCCGGCAACAAACACATGGCTGCCCGGCTCCGCCTTGATCTCGAACAGCACGCTCTTCCCGGTTTCCGCTGTCAAAAGTTTCATCACGCACGCTCCTTCCCAAAGCCCTTGCCCAGGTGCGTCGACATAGGCCCGCCTGTCGGATGAAATCACTTGCGATTCCGCGCAAGCGTATAGCCCAGCAGCAAACCGACGGCGGCAGTGCCACCGATATAGGACCACGGGTTCTGCCGCACGTTCGTGTCGACGGCGCCTGCCACAACACGGGCTCTCTGAAGGCCCACTTCCTTGGCATGCGAGGCTGCCTCAGCAGCATGCCTTTTGGCGTCTGACAGCGACTTGACGAAACCGCTCTCGGTCTCCATGATCGCGTTTTTCAGGTGCGCGTATTTGTCGGTGATGACGCTTTTGAGTTCGTCTTTCTTCAGCTTGGCGGCTTCCTCAAGGAGCTTCAAAGCTTCCGCAATGTTCTCGCTGCTTGTGTGTGCGTGTTCCATAACGATGATCCCTTTCTTTGGCACATGCGGAACTGTTCCGCGTCGTCCGTCAACGGGCCCCATTATGTCAGCCTGACATGGGTTCCGTTTGTAATGAGAAAATGATAGGTGATGCGATTGAACCCGGCTATGGGGTGTAATCCTACTTTGGCAAAAGACCCCCGCACGAAAGGAAAAACCTGACCTGGCAAAGCCAAAGTCAGGTTCATTTCAGACAGGAGCCATCCGCTCTGAGCGCGCTTATCTCCTGCGGCCATCCGTGCCGCTGCCGTCTCTGTATCCGGAACTGGAACGCGACGGCGTCGGACTGCTCCGGGTGCCCCCCGACCCGCTCGACCTGCCGACAATAGGTGAGGATGGAATCTGCACCCGTTCAGATTGGCGCATATACGTCTGGCGGGGCGCAACAAAGGTGGGCTCGCGCGATGCGACCGGCGCGTTCCCCGTGCTCCTATACTCCCTGCCCGGCTGGATAGTCGGCTGGCGCTCGATCTGAGGCGCCGCCGTGGCTGTGTGCGGCGCGGACGGCTGTGTCCTTCTGGGGCTCGTCGATGCCGACTCCCAGCGGGTCCGTTCATCACGGTACGAATGAACGGCGGTCGCCTGCTTGGATATGGCCTGCCTTGCCTCTGTGGAAATCTGCTCGAATTTAATCGGAGACTTGCGACTGGCAGCGACAGATGCCAGTGGCTGCGTGACTTGGAGCGCACCGCGTTGCGCGAGGGGCAGCGCGGACAAGCGTGCTTGCTGTTCGCGGAAGGTCCGGGACGGACGGAGGCTTGTGTCAGCGCGGCGGTGCTCGTACCGCTCCCGCTCATGCTCCTCCCATCGCGGTTCGTTACGACGATGCCGCCAGCAGTCATTCTCGAAGGTCGGGTCGTACCATGTGCCATACCGCCGGCATTCGAACCACGGGTAGATGCCGAAACTCAGGTAGGCGTCGTCGTAGTAATCGCCGAAGAAATAGTGGCAGTAGCTCGGGTATGCGAAGAGGCAGTCCTGCAGCAGCTCATCGTCGATCACGATACTGGGCGAGTACGTGTAGTCCGGCTGGCTATAGACCGACGCCGGGATCGAGACGGGCGCGAACAACACGCCTCTGCGCTCCAGCGGATAGTCCCAGTGCCCCTCGGCGAAGACGCAGCCGCGCGGCGTCATGACATAGTGGGACGGAACCCACACCCAGTCCGGCTGAGCGGCCAGCCAGTAGCCCGGCCGAAGGATATACTTGCCATGGGACCAATACTCGCAGGGGCGCACCCAGATCATGTCCGCAGAGGGTGCCGGCCCAGGCGGCTCCACATTGTCGTCCGGCGGCGGGGTCGGCAGGTATTCGATCTCCCGCGCAGCGGCAGGCGCCCAAAAGCCGGAGACCCACTCCCAGCCTTCGGAAACAGGAGCCCAGTATCCGGGCACCCAGGACATATTGGGCGGAGCCACGCGCCAGCAGGCGCTGACCCAGATGAAACTGCGCTTGTCCGCGTCCCATCCCCAGTACCCCGGGATCCAGACGTACTGCTGGCCCTCGGGCCTGTCCGGCGGCGGAACCTCCTGAATGTTCGGGGGCGGCTTGACTGGGACCACCAGCCCGGCTTGAAGCTGCACGGTGACCGGCTCGGCAAACGCCTCGTGCACCGGGCCGCGGTTCAGAACCTCGGGCTGCTCTTGCGGCGGAGTGGGCGGAGGCGCGGCAACGGCGGCAGAGGCTGCACCCTCTTGCGCCGACAACGGATAGCCCACCAGCGACAGGAGGGCAAGAAGTGCGAGGCCACGTGTGGCAGGACGTGAACAGATTGGACGCATAAGCGATGCTCCTTGATGGATGGGTTTCGTTTCCCTTGTACGCTTGCTTCTTACGCAGACATGACCCTATCTTTCGTGGTATTCGTTCCGGCCGGGGCCGCCATGCCTGAAGCGGGTCTCCCTCGGATAGCGGTCTCTTGGCAGCGCGAGCCAAGGCCCGCCTCGCGAGTGCGAGTAGTACCAGCCTCCATCCCGGTAGTGATAATGAAATCCACCTTGCACATAATAGGGCTCGTCTTCCAAGATCACAAGCGGCGGCAGCGGCGGCGCTAGGAATAGAGCCTCGCCGTGGGGACCGCGCTCAAGCAGGCACCCCGCAAATACGAACGGCACCAGCAACATGACCCATACAAACCTTTTCGCGTTCATAACCAAACCCTCCGTTTTGTTCTTCCCGTATTTCTCACTGCAACAACACTACTACATTTGCCAGCCATGCGGCTATGGGGTTGATTCCTACCGCCGCCTAATGATCTTCGAACATGTCAGACCTCATTCCGTCGACACGGGGATCGCCGGGCGTGCGCTCTGCTTCTCACCGTTGACTATTTGGCTTTGGCGATACTGAGAATAGGCGTCTCGCAGGGCGACATAGGGATCGATAGCGGCATCCTTGAAGTCCTCGTATTCGCCCTTCCGGAGCGACGTGCTGTTCACGGTCTCATAGGCTTTGATGCCTACGCTGACGGCATATTTGGGAACGATGTAATTGATCGGATCGAGAAAAAGATCCCCCACATATCCCACGGTGTCCCGCACATTGGACGGACCCAGGATGGGCCAGTCGAAATAGATGGATGGTCCGGCGCCGTACCAGCCTAGCGTCTGGCCGAGATCCTCGTCGCGCTTCTCCATATTCCACCGGTTCCTTGCCGGATCGCCAAACCCCGCCACGCCGACGGTGGTGTTGATGACGAAACGTTCGGTCTCTACCCACGCGCCCTCAAAATCGGTTTGAAGCGTGCAGTTCACGAGCCGCACCGGAGTCGTGATGTTTGAGAAAAAGTTTCTCACGCAACGCCTCGCCGAATAAGGCACGATGTAGGCATATCCTCTGGCCACTGGGCTTAAAACCCAGAAATACAGCTTGTCGTTGAACATGAAGAATGCCCGGTTGACCGGTTCGATCGGGTCAGAAACAATAATCGGCTGGGCTGAGGGCACTGCGCCGGAGGATTCGCCAATGCCCGGCAAATCCGCGTCCACTTTTTGTCCGGCGATAACCGCAGGCTGCGCTGGCTGGCCTGTGCCCTGCGCCGGCTCCGCCGCCGCATTGCGGCAGAAGACACAGCCAAGGATGAGTATCGGAAGAATTCGGAAGGTCGTTATCATAGGGTTTCCTCTTTCATTTTCTTCGCTGTCGTTTCCGGCTTCTTTTCCGTCGCCGACTCGCTCGGTTTGGCCTGGATTTTCGCTTTTATGCGGCTGATTAGCTTGTCGTAGGTCGAACTGTTGAGGATCGAGCCGATCTGGCTGCGATAGTTGTTCACAAGGCTCACACCCTCGATGTTGATGTCATACACCAGCCACGCCGGCCCCTTCTTGAGCACGCGGTAGCTGACCGGCACATCCGTTCCTTTGAGCGTGACGACAACCGAGTCCACCACCCCATACTTCCCGTCAATCTTGTCGCCGTTGTATAAAATCTTCTCTCCGGAGTAACTGTCCACTTCAGTCATATAGGTCTTCTCGACCAGATCGCTGAAAAGTTTGGTGAACTCCGTGCGCTGCGCCTCTGAGAAGTCATGCCAGTACTTGCCGACCGCGCTGCGGGCCATGGCCCCCCAGTCGAAGCGCTCATCGACCACACTCCGCATCTTTTTTTTCCGCTCAGCCTCCTTTTCAGGGCCTTGCAGCGCGGGGGTTTGCACGATGGCGAGGAGCCGATCGGTGGTTTGCTTGATCTGGTCGGTGGGCTCTCCCGCCAGAGCGAGAGCGGGTGCGCCTAACACCAAGAATAGCAGAGGCAAGATCGCTTGTTTGTTGGATGTGGTCATGGTTGTTCCCTTTCACTGCTGGTTTGTCACAGATTGCCGAAAGCGTATTTGCTGATAAGCGCCATGATATCCACGGACGATTCCGTTTGGCGGATTCGCCCGCCCGGCTTGACGAGTTCGTCCGCAGCGCCAGCGCTGATCTGAATGAACTTTTCTCCGATCAACCCGCTCGTCTTGATCGACACGATCGCATCGTCGTGAATCTTTAAGCCGGGATTGATCTGCAGTAGCACACGGGCCTCATAGTCCTCGAGGCTGATGCGCTCCACGCGGCCAACCTCCACCCCGGCGACGACCACCGGCGCGCCGTTCCGGAGCCCTCCGGTATCGCTGAAAATGGCGAACACTTCGTAGCCTGGCCTGCCCCATACCTCGATCTTACCCAATTTAATGGAAACGTAGCCGAGGCATATAATACCGACGACCATGAAGGTTCCTACGGCCAATTCGAGATCAAACCTTCCTTTCATGCTGCACCCCCTGTCCTTTCTTCCACATGCGACTGAATCGGTTCTGGCTCTTGAAAACGCAAGTCTTCCGTCGGCAGGCTTCCCCGGACGAAATCCCGCACGACATCATCGTCCGTCGCAAAGAGCGCTTTCGGCGTGCCCATAAACCGGATCACACCTTCGTGCAGAAAGGCCACTTTCTGAACAAACGCGAAAACTTCAGGGATTTCATGGGACACGATGATCCCGCTGAACCCGAGATGCTTGTGCATCGTGACGATGAGCGCGTGGATCGAGTGGACGATGATCGGGTCGAGCCCTGTGGTAGGCTCGTCGAACAGCATGATCTCCGGCGAGTTCACAAGCGCCCGGGCGAGGGCCGCGCGTTTCGCCATGCCGCCGCTCAACTGGGCGGGGTACTTGTCTTCCGCGCCGGTCAGCCCGACTTCTTCCAGTTCGCGCAGGACGCGCTCGCGAATGTCTTTCTCGCTCAAACGCGTCTTCTCCCGCAAAGGGAAGGCCACATTGTCAAAGACCGTCAGGGAATCGAACAGGGCGCCGTTCTGGAACAGGAAGCCGAAGCGGTTGCGCAGGTCCACGAGTTCGGCGCGGCGCAGGTGTCCCAGATCTTTACCGTTGAAAACGATCTTACCGCAGTCGGGCCGCATCAGACCGGCAACGAGCTTCAGAAAAACGCTTTTTCCTTCGCCGCTGGGGCCGATGAGCGCCACGACTTCGCGGTCGAGGATCTCGAGCGACGCTCCCTTGAGCACCTCGACTCCGCCAAACGATTTATGCAGGTTCTCAATCGTGATCATGGTGTGCCTCAGAACAAGAGCGACGTCAGCAGATAATCGCAGACCAGAATCAGCACCGACGACAGAACGACCGCCTGCGTGGTCGCCCGGCTCACGCCCTCCGCGCCGAATCCCGTGTAGAACCCCTTGTAGCAGCAGACCCAGGCGATGAGGCCGCCGAAGCAGATCGACTTGTAGATTCCCGCCACGACATCTTTGACTTCCACGTAATCCGTCATGGATCCGAAGTACGTTCCGGCGTTCACGCCGAGCAGCTTCCCGCCCACCAGATAGCCGCCGAGGATGCCGACCACATTGAAGATCGCCGTCAACAGAGGGACCGAGACGAGCGCGGCCAGCAGGTTGGGGACGACGAGGTAGCGGTAAGGGCTCAGCCCCAGAATTTCCAGCTCGTCGATCTGCTCCGTGATGCGCATGATTCCCAGCCTTGCCGTCATCGCCGACCCGGCGCGGCCAGTCACCATCAGCGCGGCCATGACAGGCCCCAGCTCGCGCAGCAGCGCCAAGGCGACCATCGGCCCAAGAAAGGCCGTAGACCCCACGCGAGAGAGCGTGTAGTAGCCCTGAAAACCCAGCACCATGCCGGTGAACGCGCCGGTCAGCACGATCACCAGCACGGAGCCGAAGCCGATGAAATGGATTTGCTCCAGGACGCGGAAGAACTTCAGCGGCGGCACGAAGGTGTAAAACAATGCCCGCGCGAGGAACATCCCCATCCTGCCCATGTTTCCGACGACCGAGAGGGGAAGCCGGCCTAATCGCCTGACCGGAACCAGAATCCATCTCTCGATCGCCATCCTCATGTGTACGTCCACCTTTCGCCGACTCCATTAGAAATGCCAGTTAGCGATGATCATGCCAGGCGCCAACTCGTTGGGCATCTTGGAGAACCATTCGTTCTCAGGCATGATGTTCACAATGCCAATCTGAAG
>CAYSXF010000143.1:0-8091 GCA_964434815.1 uncultured Lentisphaeraceae bacterium | reverse complement strand
CCAGCGATAGGCGATGGCGTAGACGCGGCTGGACGGGCCTTTGCCGCCTTTCGTGCCGACTGAGCGTGCGGAGAGCGAGATTTTGTACTTCTTCTTCGGGTCGAAGCGGATGGGGTTCGTGTAGATCTGGACGCCCTGGTTGATGCACACGTCATGCACCGTGGCGTCAAGCCTCAGAACGTGCGGCCGGCTGGAGACCTTGTCCGCAACCACCGAGACGTACTTGTGGTTCTCCATGTAATGCTTGTTATTGTCAAACACGTACGTCCAGTAGTTGAGAGGATCTGCAGGGTCATCGAAATGGCCGTTTTTAACGAGATTGACCGATTCTTTGCCGGCAGGCTCAGTCCGCCCTGACGAGCACCACAGCAGGGCTACAACGGTGAAGCACAATCTGGTGAAGCGCATAATGACTCCTTCCTGAAAAAACGTTACTCATGCCATATTCTTTATTTTTCTAACGACCCATTCTACCGCTAATAGGCCGATTAAACAAGTGAGGACGAAAATGTTCTGCCAGAGCGAATGGTATTCAAGCTTGCGCTCGCGACGTTCGCTGACGTTCAAATCCTGAAGGGTGCTGTCGACCTCTTCCACTGTGCCATAGCGGCCGCCGCTGGAGCGGGCAAGCGCTTTGAGCACTTTCTCGTTGATCGGCTTGAGCACCATTTCCTGCGAGGTTGCGCGCACCGTGAACAGGCAGGGTGCGGACGTCACTTTCTTGCCGTCGATCTCGACGGCGGCGACAGCCTTGTAGTTACCTGGGTCAGACGGGGCGAACTCGGCCACGTAGCCGGGAATCTCTGCGCCGCCCGAAGCCTGTATGTTCCTGCTGGCCATCGCGAGCGGAATCACGCGGTCTGAAGGGGTCGTAACCTCGCAGGTGACCTTCCAGTTCTTGCGCGTTTCGGCTGCGGGAATCACGAGGCGGCTCTGCAGGATGGCGGGGTCTCCGACCGCAATGGTGCCTGCGTCGGTGAAGAGTTCCAGATGGTATTTGTCGAGGTCGGTTTCAGAGGGCGACATCCACTGGATGATCTGCCTCCAGAATTTCGGGTAGGGTTTTTCGTCGCCGGGCTGCATGACCCAGCGCCAGAGAGAGTCGGTCAGGACGGCGAGGACTTTGCCCTGCCCGTAGACGCGCGACACAAGGACGGGCTGCCGCCCGCTGTCGGTCTGCGCGTCCACCAGTGTGAAGGCGCCGCCGGACAGGGTCGCGCCTGTGAACACAGAGAGGATGGGAGGCAGCTCGGTCGGCAGGTCCGGGTTGTTGGCGAGGGCCGGATGGGCGCGGCCTTCAGCGGTCCATGCCACGTTGAACTTGCCCTCGAGCGCGGGCGAGCCGGCGCGGGTGAAGGGCAGGAGCTTGCTGAGCTCGGTCTTGCTGATGCCTTTATCGCCCCACAGCTTCTGGCCGCCGAGCAGGATGAGGCTGCCGCCTTTCTCGACAAACTCCAGGATGGCGCGGCAGTGCTCCGGCAGGATCGCCTCGGCGTCGAAGTCGCCGAGGATGATGATTTTGTTGAGGCGGAGCTGCTCCGGCGTGAGGTCAAAGGTCATCCCCTGCCTGTCCCCATAAGCGACCCACTCCTTGGTTCCGGAGACCTTGCGGTTGGGTATTTGAAAGAAAGCGAGCGGCGTGATGTCCTTGTTCGCAAAGAGGGCGCGAGCTAAGTGCTTGCTCTCGAAGCGGGGCGCGTCTTCGAGAAACAGCACGCGGTTCTTGGCGTCCAACACATCGACGGCCACAACCATTTCGTTGTCGTTGGTCTGAACCTCATCGGGCAGCACCGGAATGCGCACCGTGTAGGTTTCGGTGGCGACCTCGGGATGGGACAACTTGAACTGGACGTCGCGGCTGCCGCCTTCGGGGGGAAGCTGGACTGCGATCTTCTCCACTTCTTTGCCGCCTTTGAGCAAGAGCACCGGGAAGGGGTCTCCTTTGCCGCCTTGCCCCGAGATCGTCACCGACATCGAGGTGTCCCAGCCGACAATGGCGCGTCGGGGCGTGTCCACGTTTTCGACCCGCATGTCGGGCTTGTCGTCCGGCAAGCCAGGCTTTTCGAGCTGCGTGACATAGAGCGGCGCGGGCCAGCCCGTTTCCGACCACGTGTCTTTTTTCTCGCGCGTGTCGATCCCGTCAGTGAGGACCAGAACGCCGGCGATCTGCTGGCCGCGGAGACGGTCGAACAGACGGTTCAGGCTGAGGTTCAGATGGGAAGATTTGCCTTCCGGCTTCAGCGTGTGTGCCTGTTCGAATGGAAGAGGAGCGTCCAAATCGGCGTGGAAGGGGTAGACTTCGACCATGCACTTGGCGCGGAGCGTTTTGGCCCACGAACGGTCGAGCATGGCCATGGCGGCCTCCCAGCGCGTGCGACCGGCGGTCGCGTCAGCGGTCTGCGACATGGAGCCTGAGATGTCGAGCAGCACGATGAAGCGGGGCTTGACGATCTCCGTGATGGCGCTCTTCTTGCCAGGAAGCAGCAGCACCCAGAAGAGGCACAACAGAAAGAGTGTGCGCAGCCCCGCCAGGGTCAGGCCGGTCGTGTTGCGCGGGAGGTAACGCCACACGGCGTAGGCCACGGCGGCAAACGAGACCACCAGCGCCATCAGCAGCATGGCGAGGGGGACGCTGTGTTCAAATGTCCATTCGGCGGTTGGCATAAGAGGATGTTAAGAGTTGATAAGGTTCAAAGCTGAAAACGTGCAGGTTATGAGGTGACAACCTTTCCGGCGAGGTCGACCTTCAGTTTATCGATTGCGCCGGCTTTGGTGCGGAGGACGCGATTGGCGAACCACCACTCGAGGAGAGACAGGAGCAGGGCGACCCAGAGGAAAATTTCGGCAAGCGAACGGCCGTTTCGGAACTCATCGATCAGGCGGTTCAGTTCCTCGGGATCTTTGGCGGTGAGCAGGCGTTTGAAGCCGGTCCACTGTGCGAGGTCTTCGGGCGTAACAGGGGCGAGCTGAGACTCGAAACGGTCGGTGTTGACAGCCATCACGGGTTCGGGTTGGCCGGATGGTTTGGCGCGTGTGTAAATGCCGGGCTCAGCCAGGTTCTCGATGACGAACGTGCGGTTGCCGCCGTCCTTGATGGACAGCGGGGCTCCTGACGGGGATGCGATCACGTCGTCTTCGCGGTAGTTGGGGACCGCCTCGTTCACCGGGATGTTGGAGCCCATGGCCAGATGCGGCGGCTGGACCGAAGCGCCCGCGCCCTGGCGGATAAGCTGGTGGACGACCGGAAGGAAGAAGGCCGTGAGCGGGAATGTGCTCCAGTCGCGGTTAGCGGCGATCCCGAACATGAAGACTCTTCCGCGTCCGACCGCGCGGCCCAGCATGAAGGGCACATCGTCGCCGGCGGTCACGAGCACCGCTGCAGACTCTTCGAGCGCGCCGAAGGTCAGCACGCGTTTCAGCGCCACGGAGGGCACGGTGCCGGGCGGGAGCGACAGGTTGAAATTGACCACCTGGCCCTTCTGGTTCGGGATGCGCTTGAGCGAGCGGGCGGCCTGCTCGACCGGGACATCAATGCTTCCTTTGGGCTGCGCGGGAAGAATCTTCATGTCGGCGTAGGCTGACGTGTCGGCGCGGTCTCCGGGAAAGACGATCACGACGCCGCCGGTCTTGGCGTACTCCTCGACGCGCATGACCGCCTGGCCGGAAAGCGGAAAGACGTCGCACAAAAAGACCGCCTGAAAGTCGCGCAGGTCGAGGCTCTCAAGCTCGGCCGCTTCGATATGCTTGATGCTGTCGTCGGCGGCGCCGGGCGCAAGCGCCGCTTTGAGGTAGCGAGTGGCTTCTTGCGGGCCGACGATGAGGGCGGGCAACTGTTTGCGGACACGGAGCAGGAAAAGGAAGGAATCGTCTTCCGGAAGCGCGTCTTTGGGCGTCGTAATCTTGGCGATGTGGATGCCGGGCTCAAGGCCTCCGATGGCGAATTCGAGCGACGACTCGGCGTTCGGCTCGGACGTGATGCCGCGGCGACCGCGCTCTTCGCCGTCGATCTCCAGGCCCACGCTGATGGGTTTTGCGGGGCCGGTGTGTGCGACGCGGACACTGAGGCGTGCGGGCTGCCCTGCAAGCAGAAGAAGCGGGGAGACCTTGACGTCAGACGGACAGGCGTTGTCCGGCTGTGACGCTCCGGCGAGCAGGGTGAAGAACGAGATCTTGTCGCGCTGTTCGCGGGAGATCGCGGTCTTCTTATCTGCCGCTTTCTCGTCCTGTTTCGCCGCATCGCGGAAGCCCTGCCACGGGACGGCTTGTCCGTCGGTCATGACATAGACCTCGCGCTCGCGCCTTCCGTCCTGCTGCTCGAGCGTGCGAAGCGCGAGACCGATCGTTTCGTCCATCTTCGAGGTGCCCGGCTGGCATGTCAGCGAGCGGATGGCCTGAATGACGGTGGCGTGTTCGGTAGTGGGCTTCTCAATCACGGGAATGGGCGAATCGGCCGCGACATAGACGCAGACGCGATCATCCGGCAAGAGGCCTCCGACAACCCCTGCCGCCGCATCTTTGCAGATGTCCCAGACTTTGCCGCGGTCCATCTCGTAGTTCATGCTGTAGGAGGCATCGAGGATAATGGCAACGTCGCGGCGGGTGCGGGTCAGCCATGAGGCGCCGGTCGTCGAGCGCAGAACGGGGATCGCGAAGGCAAACACGATGACGAGGAGCAGCAGGGTGCGGAGCAGCCAAAGCAGGAAGTTCTCAAAGCGGATGCGGCTGGAGGACCGCTTCTGCGCGGCCTTCAAGAAGCGCAGTGTCGGAAAGGGGGTGACCACGGTTTTGCGCCGCTGGAACATGTGCAGCATCAGCGGAATCGCCGCTGCGGTCAGAGCCCACAAGAAAGCCGGATTTGCAAAAACAAGCATGTTGGAGAAAGGAGGAGTTAGGAGTTAGGAATGAGTAGGTTCAGGGTTCATCGGTTGAACATCGCGTGGCGTTTAGCGGGACATGCGTTTACGCTCCTCGAGGTAGGCGCGAACGAACGTGTCCACCGGCTCGTCGGTTTTGACGAGTCGGTAGTCCACTTTCATCTCGGAGCAGGATTTGCGGTAGTCCTCAATAAAGGTGGCCATCAGATCTTTGTACTCCTTGGCCATGGCGCGCGGATCGGCGATCATGCGCTCGCCCGTCTCCAAGTCTTCAAACTCGGCGCCGCGTTTGATATCCAAGGAAAGCTCCACCGGATCTAAGGTGTGAAACACGATGACGTCGTGCAAGTTCTTGCGGAAGTGGGCGATGGCCTTGATGATCTCTGGCTGGTTGTCGAGCAAGTCTGAGATGATAACGACCATGGCGCGGCGGTTGATGGTCTCGGCGATCTGGTGCATCACATCCGCGCCTGCCGTGCCCTTGGCGGGCTTGTAGCCCTGAAGGATTTTGAGCGCGTTGTTAAGCTCGTTGAACGAGTTCTTGCAGGGAAGGGCGGCGTCCATTTTTTCGCCGTAGATGTACATGCCGACCGCATCGCGAGCCTTGAGCACGACGTAGCCGATTGCGGCGGCTAGGGTACAGGCGTAGTTGAATTTGGTCTTGTGCTGACCCGAGGAGTAATTCATGGAGCCGCTGCGGTCCACCAGAAGGTACACACGGAGATTGGTCTCATCCTGATAGCGGCGGATGAAGTATTTGTCAGTCCGGCCCAGCACCTTCCAGTCGATGCGCTTCAGGTCATCGCCGGGCATGTACGAGCGGTGATCGGCGAACTCCGTGCTGGCGCCTTTCTGTGCGCTGCGGTGGCGGCCCGCAAGCGTGCCCTCAACCACGTAGCGTGAGTTGAGCGCCAAACGGTTCAGCTTGGCCATTTGTGCGGGGTTGAGGTAGGCCCCGATTCCTTCATCGCTCATCAGCGGCTCCTTGCGGGTGTCGCGACGACCCAGAAATCGCATTCGCTGTCGATCATCAGGGCGTACCGGTTGTCGGAGTCGATCTTCAGGAACCGTATGCCGTTAATCAGTCCGCTCTCGGTTGCGACCCCGCGCTGCGCGCCGCTTTCGGTGACCGTCTCGAACTCCACGCTGAGCGGTGTCAGGGTTTTGCGAGCGATAATCGAGGCGCTCTTTTTGCCGTAGGCGTCGAACGGCAGCGCGGCTAGCTTGGAGAGCTTGTTCCCGACGTTCTTGCTGTAGAGTGTGAAGCGCTGGTTCTTCAGGCGGGTGAGCTTGCTGAATTCCTCGGTTTTATAGATCCAGGGGTCGCCAAACCGGTCCGCCTTAGGGGGTGCCTTCCCCTTGGGCAGATTCAGTAGGGGGGACAGGCTGGAGGGGTACTCGACGTTGTCCGCATAGTAAGCTTTAAGCGCTTTTTCTGTCTGAGCCTGGTCGATGCGCGTGAGCCAACGGCGGGCCATGTTGTCGGCGTAACGCGCCACCGGTTTGGCTGCCTTGTCGGTTATCAGGGCGCTTTCGAAGATGCGGACGGCGTCGGGTTGGTTTCCCGACGCGAGCAGGTGCCAGGCCGCGAGCGTTTTGACGACAGGCAGAAATTCTCCAAGCGTGGAGGATTTGTCCATGACGCTCTGGCAGGCTTCGATAACGGCCTTGTGGTCCTGCGGAGAACGCACATGTGCGCCCCAGACTTTCATGAACGCGTCTTCCTGGGGCGAAGCGGCAAGAAGAGAAAGGTTGCCGATGAGAAAGGGAGCGAAGGCGACAAAAAGGCTTTTTAACGAAAAGGCGGACATTGGGAAATTATAGGTTACACGTTATTAGTTGATTCACATTTCGGAAGTTACAGGCCAAACGTTATAGGGTTCGGTGAAACGCTTTTGAACCCTTAATCAGGTAACCTGTAACTTCCAACAGTTCTTTTAGCGCGTGCTCGAGTACATCAGGATGTTGACGCCCAGCTTGAGCGCGTCGTCTTCGAGATAACTGTTGCAATATTTGTTGGGAGAGAGTTCCCAGGCGCCAGCCATGCCGATCGGGCTGTAGATGACGGCCGTGTTGCCTTCGGATTCGAGCGTCAGGATCTGAGGTGCGATGGTCGGCGCGTTATTGTAGGCTTTCGACAGCGCCGGCGTGACCTTCATGCTCGAGATGTCGTTCGGCATCCGGAAGAGCGGGTGACCCGTGCGAAGCGCGTTGAAGGACACGCCGGGAAGGACGCGCGCCATGGTCTCGCGGAAGGAGACGTCGAACGCTTTGCGCCCGCAGCAGGCCTCGGCGATGAGCAGTCCGCCGTGGCTGAGGTAATTGCGCAGCGCGGTCACCTCATCGGGCTTCAGCGTGAACGACTCGTGCCCGGTCAGGTAGATCACCGGCGAATCAAGAAGTTTGGGGTCGGTCAAACGAATCTCTTTTGTGCTGAACTTCACAGGCACGCCGGTCTTGATGTTGTACTGGGACAGCAACACCGAGAGGCCGACGTGGCGAGTCTTCCACTCGCCGTCATAAATGATCTGGGCGATGTTCATCGAGCCTGCGGCTGAGACTTGCTTGGCGTCTTCAAACTTGGTTTTTTTCAGGTTCTCTTGCGCCCAGTTGCGCATGGCGCTGGCGTAACTGAGAATATTCATGCCCAACTGCTGAGCGGACTCCGGCTCGTAGGCGATGATGTTCTCGTCCTCGAGCGGGTCCCAGCCCACTTCCATTCCGAAGCGCGAAACGATCGCGACCGTGCGGCAGTCGATGGTGACGCCGTCAAGCCAGGGCTCGTTGCCATTGTAAAGCGAGCGCACGCCCGCACGGTAATTCACCCTGTCGAGACTGTAGTACGCGTGGAAAATCGGATGATCGGGGCTGAGCCGGCGCACGGGCGCCTCGGGGAAAACCTCGTTCAACACCTTGATCGCGGAATCGTAGAAAGGCTTTGAGCCCATGCCGGCGTTGAGGATGATGGTGCCGCCGCGCAGCAGATACTCGCGCAGCTTTTTCTTTTCATCGGCATTCAAGCTCCAGTGGTAATGGCCGGAGCGATAGAGAATGGGGTTCTGGTCGGGATCGATGTCGATCTCGGCAAAGGATTTGGCTTCGTAGTCGTAGTCGACGTCTGCCATGCCCTTCAGCGACTTCAGCAGGTTGTTCAAATCGTTCGGCCGCGCGTTCCAGTCCTGCTCGCCATATTGAGAGGTGAGCTTGGTGAACATGG
>CAYSXF010000142.1:0-8099 GCA_964434815.1 uncultured Lentisphaeraceae bacterium | reverse complement strand
CTACACCTCTCTATTCGTCGGCAGCGTCAGATGTGTATAAGAGACAGGACTGGGCAGTCCAGTGCCGCCGTGATGTCGGTGAGCATCTGCCCGCGCGGATGGTGCGAGAGATGCTCGAGGATCTGAAAGCCGGTCTTCAGGCTCGGCACGTCGTATTTCGGTTTCTTCGCGGCCATCGTCTTCGCCTTTTCATGGCATACCCATTATTTTAACAAGCAAAACCAACTTCACTGTATGGAAATACTATACCGAGGCGGCGGAAACCTGTCAAGTCGGCGAAACAAAAAACAGCAATTCTAAGTATGGCAAGCAAGCGCCTCACGGCACCACTACGAACGCAGGGCGGACGCATCATAATTTTACCGCAAAACCGCTGTGGGCAATTGACAATAGGCAACGGAGAAGGAGTTGCCTGGGGGTGGGGTGTTAAACGGGAAGCCCTTGGCGCGTGTCCAATGGAGTGAAATAATGATGTCTCGGCGCTTGAGCATGGATTGACTAAATCCACAGTTTTCATCAAATTTTGACTGGCCCGTTGAAATAGTGAGCAGCGGGATGCCGTAAAAGTGCCTATGAGCCCTGTTTTTGCCGTTGGCACGCCCCGTGCGATAGTCAGCGCACGCATGAAAATTACCGTCATTGATTTTGAGACCGCCAACCGGAACCACGCCAGCGCGTGTTCCATCGGCATCGCGGTTATTGAAGCTGGAGCGATCACGACCCGCGTCGAGCGGCTGATCAAGCCGCCGAAGGGCATCGGATGGTTCCAGGAAGATTTCATCGGTATCCACGGCATCACGCACGAGACTGTCCGTAACGCGCCGGGCTTTGACACCGTGTTTCAGGAACTCCGCCCGCATTTTGAGAATACGCTGCTTGCAGCCCACAACGCTATTTTCGATATGGGGGTGCTCGGCGCTCTGCTCGGGCACTACGGTATGTCCTATTCTTGCGACTATTTCTGCACGTTGGCGGCATCCCGTGTTGTCTGGCCGGAGTTGCCCGCGCATGATCTCGGAACGGTCGCTCGTCACCTGGGCGTCGATCTGGATCACCATCATGCAGGATCAGACGCGAACGCCGCTGCCTGTATGGTTCTGGCCATGCTGGAGGAGAAGAGGCTGGAGCGGCTTCAGATGATTGTCTCGCAGACGAAGCGCTTCGAAAGTGGATTGCGGTAACTTTAAGAAAAGAGAGCTGAGATGAAGCGCTCCCTTCTGACGCAGAAAGACGAGTATGACACGGCGAGATGATATCAGCGACCCCAACCCATTGACCGGTCGGTTCAACCTGCCAATAGCAGAACGACCCGATAGTCTCGACCATAGCCGGATGATGAACGAATGCTGTGCGGTGGCAAGGGATGCCGAGATATGCCAGAAGATAGAGATCGAAATCGTTTTCCGTCACAGACTGATTGCCGCGCTAGACCAGGTGGGGTATATGGTAAAAGAAAACGGCACAACGATGGATGAACGGGCGAGAGTGTCCCTACGGGAGAAATACGAAAAAGAGCCTGCTCGGACTTCGAATCCCCGGACTTTCTTCTTTGTTCACTCGAAAGAAGAGTGTGCCGCGTTCTACTTCGCAGTCTGGTTTTCAAGTGACACCACCACACCTACTAAGCTCAAATGGCGTCCGCTGGAAGGTGACGGAGTGAGCGTGGCCGGGCCGTTAAAAATGAAAGCTTGGAACGGGGTTTCATTTTGCGATACCGCCCCGCCACTCTGTTACCAGGTGTCGATCATCGACGCGCGGCTGCGTTTGGAGGCTCTGCCGTTACCCGTCATGCGGGATACCCTTCTCGGTGGCCATCTCGCGGAAGAGCTCGCCGCCATAGTAGCCATCGCCTTTGAGCGCATAAGTGCCATCCGTGCCGACTGAGAACGGAGATTATAAACATGACGCAGAATCGAGATATCCGCATCCGTGGTCAAGCGATCAGTGAGATGCACCTGCTGGTAAAAAGGTTTCGATATGTCAAGGCTCACAATCGGCTCATTGGGGAAAAGGAGATTCGTCAGAGAATTGAGATTGAGATCGCCTTCCAAGTCAGACTGGCCGCCGCCTTTGACACGGAAGGATATTCCGTTGAAAACGTCGAAACACCAGATAAACAGGAGGATGTAGCCAGCCAAGATGAACATGAGTACAAGCCTGATTGCGCCCTGCTTTCTTGGAGGTGCTTTCGCGTCCACTCGAAAGACGTCCCATTCTGGCTCACCGTGTGGTTTTCTGGTGACAAATCGTCTTTACCCCGAAGCTTCAGTTCCAGCAAGTGGCGCGCTCTGGGCGGTGACGGCATGAGCGAGTCAGGCCTGTCTGAAACAAAGAAGTGGGAGGATGTGTCATTTCACGACGCCACCCTGCCACTCTGTTGTCATGTATTGATCATTGACGCGCGGCTGCGTTTCGAAACCCTGCCGTTGCCCGTCATGCGGGATGCCCTACTCGGCGGTCATCTCGCGGAAGAGCTGGCCTCCAAAGTTGCTGTCGCCTTTGACCGCATTCGTACCATCACAGCCGACCGGGAAAAGGCCATCCCAGTTGCGGAGGCGGAGGACGCTGGCCTCGCGCAGACCCTCGCACGGCACATCGCCGATTGTGAACGCCGTCCGGCTGTTCTGGCGGATGACGGATGCGCGGCGACGCGGGAAGCCGAGATCTGCCGGAAGATAGAGCTCGAAATCGACTTCCGTCACAGACTGGTTGCCGCGCTGGACAGGGAGGGCTATATCATCAAGGGCGTCATGCCACCTGAAAATGAGGGGCGTGAGTTCCTCCGGGAGAAATACGAGAACGAGCCGGAGCGGTCCAAGAAACCCTGTGTGTTCTTTTTTGTCCACTCGAAAGAAGCGTCTGCCCCGTTTTGCCTCGGAGTGTGGTTTTCGAGTGACGAGCCGTCACCCCAAAGACTCAACTGGCGCGTGCTTGCCGATGTGATCGAGTTGGGGCCGTCCAAAGGGAAGGAGTGTGACCGCGCGTCATGGCGCGACGCCACTCAGCCAGTCTGTTACCTCATATCGATAAGCGATGCGCGGCTGCGTTTCGAAGCCCTGCCATTATCCGTCATGAGGGATACTCTTCTCAACGGTCATCTTGCGGAAGAGCTGGCTTCCAAAGTGGCGCTAAACTTTGACCTTATCCGCCACTGTATAGAAAAGCACGCCAAAGGCCCCGTCGGCGAGGTTCGGCGCGATCTCGGCGGCGTAATCATCCATTCATGTGACCGTGATGTCCGTGACCACAAAGATGCCGACGGTATTGAATCCGCGCCCATCGGCAAAGCATCGAAAGAAAGCGGGGAGTCCTCTAACGAAATCGTTTTGATCACATTTTAGTGCATTTTTTGCCGTTGTTAATGGAACAGTATCTGCTATGATCATTCATAAGTTTGTTAAGAGAATCAACAACGGACTGACTTAATGAAAGGGAAGGAACAATGAGTACAGAATCGATGCTCGACAAACTTGGCCGGTACTATGATGAACAAGGCATATCGGCGGTTGGCTTTAAGTGTCCTCACCTTGAGAAGTGCAGCTCGGTTTGCGCCCCCGGACAGATGGCCACAGCGCAGGCACCTTATGTCGGCCCTGGATTCGAAGAAGGCAAGTTGCCTAGACTTCTTTTCGTTTCCTCTGATACATGCGATGTTTGGTATAAAGACCATCCCGAGTTGGTAACGCTGGAAGGCACTCGGCAAAGAACGTTGAGCGATGGTTTGAAGTATCGAAAAAATCCTAATACACACTGGCACCAAACATTCGATTTTGCGCGGCTACTTCTAGCGGTCTTTGCGAAAAAGCGCTTAGGAAAAATCTTAACCATCAACGATGCTGTCGAATATTTCGCTCATACTCGCAGTGTAAGGTGTAAGGATGGCAGTATCGGCACAAGGGAAGGGAATGTAGTCCTCGCTAATAACTGCAGAAACTTTTTAAAGCGTGAGATCGAAATCATGACCCCCGATATTATCGTGGTGCAAGGAACCAGGGCAAAGAATGCGTTAGGAAATTCTTTCCCTGTCATCCGGCAGGTTTTCATGCCAGGATACCCGAACACCTTTTACCAGATTGTTCAACTCGAAGCGAACCACACGGCAATCATGATTGTCGCAAAGCATCCGTGCGCCCGTGGACGCAATGGTTGGAAGCGTGGCGAGAAAAAGCAGTTTATAGACTGGGCCGCAAAGAGCGTGCAGGAGTTCACTCCGGTCGCCTAACAGTGGCGAATAAACACAAGCCGTCAACCACGCCGCACGGTTGACGGCCGTTGTGCAAACGCGGTGGTAGTGAACGGATCAAAAGCCATGACCATATCGGACGTGCAGTGTAAGAACGGACAGTATTATGTTTACGACGAAGACGGACGGGAGGTGAAAACATTCTGGGACAGCGAGGGAGAGCTGGCCGGTTTCGGGCAGGATTTTCTTGTTTTCGAACGGAATGGCCAGTACCGATTCGTCAAGGCTGAGAGCGGAGACGAGATTGCCAGTGTCTGGCGTGACAGCGTCGGACAGTTCAAACATGCGAATGCTGATCTCGTTGTTTTCGAAAGGAACGACCAGGTTTTCACGCACAAGGTCGGATGTTCCGGCGTGTCAGAAATTAGCAGCCGCTGGGTATGATGCCGCTGCCGTGATTCCGCCTTGAACGATGAAGTCATGCGGTCGACAATACGTATTGTCAGGCAGTACAATCGTATGGTATAACAATACGCATGGACGTTCTTGAAAAACTCTTCTGTTCGCGGACGAGGGCGAGAATCCTGACCTGTCTGTTCGGCGCGACGCCGCAACGCCTGCATGTGCGCGCCTTGGCGCGAGAGTCGGAGTGCTCACTCGGAGCCGTCCAACAGGACTTGCGGAATCTGGTAGCCCTGGGACTCGTCCGCTCGGAGCGCGACGGGAACCGGCTCTATTACTCGGCCGACGTGAAGCATCCGCTCTATCCGGCCCTCCGTGAAATCGTCGCGCGAACCACGGGAATCTATGCGGTACTGGCCGAGTGCCTCGGTTCAGAGGGAATTCGTTTCGCCTACGTTTTCGGTTCTGTCGCCTCCGGAGAGGCGAAGGCCTCCAGCGACGTCGATCTGATGGTGATCGGCTCCGTGGGTCTGCGGGAGCTTGTGACACGCCTTATTCCGGCAGGGGAGAAACTCGGCCATGAGGTCAACCCCCATGTGATGTCGGAGGCGGAGTACGCCGAACGCTGTGAAACGGGAGAGCACTTCATCAGCACAATTATCGGTTCCGAGAGGCGCATGATCGTAGGAGATGAACATGAGCTTAGAAGAATGGAAAAACAACGGATGGCTCAAAGAGCATCGCTCGTCCCCGCAAGAAATCGCCAATCTGTTCGCGATCATCCGGCGTGATCTGGCAGACGCCAAGGCCAAACAGGTGTCAGCCGATTGGCGCTTCGGCATCGCCTATAACGCGGCCCTTAAGCTGTGTACGATCTTGCTCGCTTCGGAAGGGTATCGGGCAGACAAGAATCTGGCCCACTATCGCACGCTGCAGGCTTTGCCGCTCATTTTAGGTTCGGACAAGAAAGCAGATGCGGCCTACCTCGACGCGTGCCGGGTCAAGCGGAACACCGTCGAATACGACATGGCGGGCGCTGCCACAACGGCCGACGCCGACGAACTGATCCACTATGCAAATGACCTTCTCGAAGAGGTGGAGGCATGGCTAGCCCGCCAACATCAGGATTTGATGTCCACGGAGGGATGAGCAGAGTTCAGCACGCGAACGGAAGGCTGATCGTTTTCAAGAACGACAGCAAACTGGTCGTCCATGAGGTCGGAAGTTCCAGCGTGTCAGAGATCAGCAGTCGCTACGAATGAGGACTGTCAGCGCGCGTATTTGAGGACGGTGTTGCGGGAGACGTCGAGCGCGGCGGCGGCGCGGGTGACGTTGCCGCCATGCTTATCCAACACCTTGCGGACGTGCAGGCGGGTTATTTCCTCCAGCTTCTCGGAGCGGCCGGATAGCATGGGGGTTGGGGACGTCTCGCCGTCGCTCATCACCTCCCGGTAGCCCTTGAGCAGTCTGCCGAAATCGCGCTCATCCAGCGCGTAGGCCCGGTCCAGCAGGTTGGCCAGCTCGCGGACGTTGCCGGGATAGTCGTATCCGGCCAGCGCGCTCAACTGCGGCTGGCTCAGCGTGCGCCACCCCTCACGCCGTCCGCGCTCCCACAGCTCACGGGCGATCTCCGGGATGTCGTCCGCGTGTTCGCGCAGCGCGGGCATGCGCAGCGCGACTGCGCTGAGCCGGTAGAAAAGGTCCTCCCTGAACTGGCCGTCGCGCACCATCCGCCGGAGATCCCGGTTTGTGGCGGCGATGACCCGGACATCCACCCGCCGTTCGCCGCCTTTGCGGCCCTCGCCGCCGAGACGCGTCACCCGCCCCTCCTGCAGAATGCGCAACAGCACGGCCTGGATCTCCAGCGGCAGATCCCCGACCTCATCCAAAAACAAGGTTCCTCCGTCCGCCCGCTCGAACACCCCCGGACGCGCATCCGCCGCTCCGGTGAACGCGCCCTTTTCATGGCCTCGGAAGGCGTCTTCCAGCAGTTGAAGATTGGACCCCGCGCAGTTCAGCGGAACAAACTCATTGTCGCGGCGGGAAGAGAGATGGTGGAGCATCAGCGCCGCGGCCTCTTTGCCAGTGCCGCTCTCCCCGAGGATCAAGACGCGAGTATCTGCGTGGCGGGCGACCTGTCGGACGACGCGACGAACTTCCGCCATCGCGGGGCTGTGCCCGGTCAACGGTGCGCTGGACAGTGCGCTGTGGCTGCGCACGAGCGCCTGCTCGTCGGCCGACCAGGCCTTCGGCCCCTCGCCGCGTGAGATATGCCGGACCGCCGCCCCGAATACCGAATCGTCGTCCAAATTGCGGTGCGCGTAACCCGCAGCATCCAGCAACGGCGCGTTGGCCTTCACCGCCTCCTCCAGCCCGTCCTCCACGCCTAGGCAGGCGCAGACGGCCTCTTGCAGCGAAGCATCCCGAACGACCGGCGACAATGCCTTGAGCGTCGCGTCATCGATGGCCGCTGAGGGCGCCAGTGCGCTGATCCAACGCAGGGTCACCCCCTGACCGGCCAAGGCCTTCACGCTCCGCGCCAGCCGCTGCGGGTCGCCCCCCAGCGAGACGCCCAGGATCAGGACGCGGGTAACCCCCTTCGCCGCCTCCAGTGTCTCGGGCAGCCGCGCTTTGCTGACGCCTCGCACGTCAGCGTCAGGATACGCCAGCAGAGCCAGCGCGGCGCAGTGCGCGTAGCAATGGCTGTCCGAGTCCCATCCGGTCAGTATCAAAGTCGCCGTCTTTTTCAAAGCCCCTCCTGACTGTCAGATAATCAACAGTATTCAATTAATGATCATACACCGTTCCCTGCGGAGATGGAAGCCCGGCCTCTGCAATCGTTTGATTCGTTTTGCAGCGGCGATTCGGTGACCGGTAGGTAATCAATTGACTAGGTCCAGCGCTTCGAGTCAAATTTTGACTGGCCCGTTAAAAAAGTGAGCAGCAGGCTGCGGTAAAAGTGCCTATACGCCCTGTTTTTGCAGTTGGCACGCCGCGTGCAATAATCAGCGAACGAATGATAATCACCGCCATTGCTTCATTGACCGCCGACGCGCAAGGTGGGGTGTAGCGTAAAAGAAACGGCACAATGACGGATGAACGGACGAGAACCAACGGCCATGGGTTGCGGTTTTGAAACAAAGGAAAGGATGAAAACCCGCCTGAAAACGCGTAACATGAAAAATAGTTATCAACAGGGTAATATCTTCAATGTCAACCCATTAGGCGATAATAGCATGCTGATTCCTGTAAAATGGTGGAGGGAGTTTTGTTGCTCCCACGGGTATATATAGTCGGACAACGGTAAGCTGTTCGGTGTGAAAGTGGTTTTGGACGATGGAAAAATACATGTAACCCGGTTGTACGGGTGAAAGGAAGTTGGCTCATGAAAGTGTGCATACACCGTGGCTGTAAGGAAATAGGGGGCACCTGCATCGAGATCGAGTCGCAAGGCGGGCGACTCGTCCTCGATATCGGTCAGCCATTGGATTGCCCTAACCCCGCCGAAGTGGAT
>CAYSXF010000141.1:0-8106 GCA_964434815.1 uncultured Lentisphaeraceae bacterium | reverse complement strand
AGGTGTTGCCCACCATCATTTCGCGCTGCCAGCGCTTCGACCTGCGCCGCATCCAGACGCCGCTGATCGTCGAGCGGCTGCGCCGCATCTGCGAGTACGAGCGGATCACTATCGACGAGGACGCGCTGCTGGCCGTGGCGCGCGGCGCCGAGGGCGGCATGCGCGACGCGCTTTCGGCGCTGGACCAGCTCATCTCGTTCAAGGGCGATTTGCTGACCGAGGACGACGTGCTGGCCGTGTTCGGCCTGGTTTCGCGCAAGTCGCTGGAGGGCTTGGCGGCAGCGGTGCTGAAGGGCGACATGGGCGAGATCCTGAAGCTGGTGGACATGTTCGACAGCGCGGGCAAGGACATGCGGCGCCTGACCGTGGAGCTGATGGAGCATTTCCGCAACCTGCTGATTTACCAGCATGTCGGCGAACAGATGGCTAACCTGGACGCGACGCCGGAGCAGATCCGCGCGCTGGCGGAACAGGCGTCTCTGGCTGATCCGAACCGCGTGCTGCAGATCGCCGACCAGTTGGGCGAAATGGAGGGCCGCCTGCGCTATGCGCTCTCCGTGCGCACGCTGATCGAGATGTCGCTGATCCGCTGCGCGCGCGTGGCGCGGGCCGTCACGCTGGAGGACGTTCTCAAGCGGCTGAACGCGATCCGCACGTCCGAGCCGCCCGCCGCGGCAGCGCCTGCGGCACCGGCCAAGCCAGCCGCAACGGCGATCTACGACGATCCCGCGCTCAAGCAGGCGATGCAGATGTTCGACGGCAAAATCGTCGGTGTCGAAGACGGGAACGACTAGGACTAACGGCCTGTATTGCCTTTCGTGCTTGGTCGCAATTCTATTTCGCGGCGTACCCACTCCGCGACCATTTGCTGCATGGATGGCGGGGCCACGACCCGAAGTTCGTATCCTGTCTCGGCATCGACCGCAATATTCGGCGCTTGCTGCACACCGCATTCAATGAGCTGCCCGTCTCGGATGTCAATAGACCGAGTTCTCGAGTCCTTCCATGCGGGAAATCCGGTCAAGTCGAGGGTGCCCGCGCCAAATGGGACAGCGGCCATCGAAGCGGCGGTTGTTAGTGGCGCAAATTGCGGCGCGACGAGCGCGAAATGGCCAGTCATCGGCACAGTTATCGAGCCGATTCTTGCATGGCCCTGAGATTCTATCGACGTCACGTTGCCGTTCGAATCGTGCCGCGCAAAGCCTACCCCATACGCCCCACGCGTACCGCGACTTGATATTAACCTTGATATCGCTCCGCATGATATGTTTAACTTTTAATCGATGCCGGACAAGAAACAGGAGAACAGAAAAATGAACGTCTCAAGAGTTATAGTGGTTGTAGGGCTTATGTTGGCTGTGCGACCATCTCATGTGGCGGCGGCAGATCTGTTCAAGGCAGACAACAATCAGCCTCTGAATCTGGCGGCAAGTTGGGTGAACGGTATAGCGCCCGCTAACACCAATCGCATGGTCTGGAGCAACAACGTGGTGACTGCCGAAAACTGCACCAACACCTATGGTGCGACATTGAACGCTCTCGGCCTCAGAATTGTTGATCCGCCTGCGGATGTGTCGCTCGCTTCGAGCGGCGGGTTCGGGGTTAACTTGTATGGTGGCGGGGTTGACATGTCGGTGGCGAACAGAGATTTGTTCTTCACCACGGTGCCGTACACCGCGACTTTCGCTCAGAGTGCCAGTGCCACTTGGAAGATTGCTGCTGGGCGTACATTGTCAATCGCCAGCAGGTGTTACCTCGCGGGAGATGCCACGGGTAATTTCGTTGTAACGTGGACGGGCGGCGGGACCATTCGCATGTCAGCCTCCGATCTTTACTTTGTGTTGCCACGATCGTCGCTAACCACAGCCACGCTGGTGATTTCCAACATCACGGTGATTTCGGACGCCCAGCTAAGCCTTGGGTACCTGACCTCGAGTAGTACCACGGGAACTGTTTTACAGACGAGCGGAAGCAACTATATGCAATATACCGCGAGCAGCGCTGGGTTGGCCTTGGGGGTGGGCAGCGGCACCGCTCCTCTTTCGCATAACACGCTCGCCGTTTATGACCTGTCGGGGGGGCTGTTGTCGGTCACCACAAACATGTATCTCGGCCCGGTCGCGGCCGGGTGTACGAACGTCGCATCGAGATTCACCGTCCGTGGTTCGGGAACAGCTCTTATTGGGAGCGACATTTGGATGGGTGGGTACAAAGCCACGAATGGCACGGCCACGTTGACGCTGAAGACCGGCGGGACGCTGAGCGTCCAATCGGTCAGGGTTGACAGCACGGTGGTGAACGGGATGACGAAGATGGAATTCGACGGCGGCACGCTTCGGCCGACCGTCAGCACGACGTCCTTCCTTGCGGGGCTGACGCAGGCCACGCTCTCCACCAACGGTGCGGTCATCGACACAAACGGGCGCGACATCGCGATCCGGCAGACGCTCGAGAACGCCGCCGGGCAGATGGGCAAAATGGTTAAGCTGGGCGCTGGCACTCTGACTCTGACCAACGTGAACACGTTCAGTGGCGCGACGATCGTGAGCAACGGTACGCTACAACTGAGCGCGAACGCGTCGCTGGTCAGCACCAACTGGACCGTTTCCAGCGGGGCTACGTTTAAGTTTGACGGCGCTGTGACGTTGTCGGGCAAGGACGTCGTCATCGATGCGGGAGGGTCGTTGACACCCGGGCTGCTTGACGTGACAGGCAACCTTACGCTGGGCGGAAAACTGACGGTTGTCAACCCGGGCGACCGGCAGAGGGTCGCCCGGTGCACAGGAACGCTCTCAGCAGAGTTCGATACGCTATCGCTGCCCAAAGGATATTACTTGCGGCAGGTCGGCGGAAAGGAGCTGTGGGTCATCCGTTCAATGGGGACCTGTATCAGGGTTCTCTAACCCGCGCGGATTCCTCCGGAGCAGCCTTGCCGTCCGACGGCCTAGAAACATGAGTGAATAGTACAAAGGATCATTTTATGAAACACCAGAGTGTGCGATGGGCAGCGGGATTCCTGATCAGCGCGGCCGTTGTCGGTCAATGCGGAGCCGCGACGACAATAAGTCCGGATGATCCGCGGATCTCTTACGGGGGTTATGTCCGCAGGGAACTGGTGACCCCTTCAGACGCGGCTCAAGGCAAGTTCGTGCGCTTCGACCGGATCCTGGACATCGCGGGGAAAGGCTACCGCTGGGACAACCCCGGTGTCAGCATCCGCTTCCGCACAGACGCCACAGAACTCACAGCCATTCTGAATTACAGCGATTTTCACACCTCCGCTACCGCTCGAAACGGCACGGGCGTGTATTCGGTGGACGGCATTTTCAAGCCAGAGTGGTCTTTCCAAACCCGTCAGAAGGGCGTCCTGCGCGAGCCCGAGACAGTGACGGCCGCGCTTTCCAACGGCGGCACCGCAGGCTTCCACCAGTATGAGATCTTCCTGCCGTACGGGGACTCAGTGGAGTTTGCTGGTTTGAGGGTGAACGCGGAAGCCCGGTTCGAACCCGGAAAAACGGACTCGCCTGTTCGTTATGTGGCGTACGGGGATTCGATCACGCACGGTTTTTCAGCGAGCGATATCAGTAAAACGTATCCTTTCCTGGTCGCGAAGGAAAAAGGCTGGCAGGCGATTAATCTCGGGCTGGGCGGCCGCAGCTCCACGGCGGCCGACGGCAAGCTGGTCGGTGCTCTCAAGGCGGATGTTGTGACCGTGCTGATGGGTGCGAATGACTGGCAGGGCGGCGCGTCCTTGGATCGCTATCGCACAAACATGGTGGTTTTCATCTCGAACATCCGCTTGCTGCAGCCTGAAGTGCCCGTCTATCTGCTGACCCCGCTGTGGGTGCATTCAAGTTGGAATCCTCCGGGCAAGATCACGGATCTGGAAAACTACCGCAAGGTGCTGCGCGAGATCGTTGCCGCGCGGAAAGATCCGAACTTGCATGTGATCGAAGGGCCAGAGCTGATCGATCCGGTGCTGTCGCTTTTTGACAGGGCGCCCATACATCCCAATGACAAGGGCTTCGCCATGCTGGCGGAGCGGCTGGCAAAACGCATACAAGCGCCCGTGAAAAAACAGGGTGCCCCGTGAATCCCTCTCGTCCATTCTGAAAATCGCTGTTGCCTAGAGCGGTTTTGCTAAAAGTGTAGCCGTTTTGGCAGGGTCGCCTCCCCGAGGCGTCCGCTGAGCAAGGTCCGGCGGACGGTTCGGGGAACCGTTCCTACCACGCGCGGGGCATCTCGGTAGGACGCGGCGTCCGCTGCGCCAACACGAACCACTCGCGAGCCTCTGTGGTAGGGACGCCTCCCCGAACCGTCCGCAGCGGGTTCGGGCAACCAGCCCTACCCTGGCGACATGCAACGGCTATACTTATCTTAATCCGCGCTATCCGCGAAATCCGTAGCCTCCCATTTTTTCCCTCTGCGGTTTCGGATAGAACGGAGCGTAGGACTCAAGTGCCCAAGCATCTGGAATCAGATTACGGGTTCGTAACTGAACTCGGTTAAACCCGGTACCAGCACGTCGGCGAACAGACGGCAAAGTCGTCGGCGTCGAAGACGGGAACGACTAGCGCTTCAACGCCTGCTTGGCCGCCTCGTAGACTTGCCGCGCCGTCACGTTGCACGCCTGAGCGAGAGCCGCGCAGGCTTCGTGCTCCGGCGAGGCGGTGATGTCTTCGCCTCTCAGCGAGCCGATCTTCACCGGCACCTCGCCCCAGGGCGTGCGGACGTTTTCGAAACGGCGTTCCAGTGCCTCTCGCTGCACGGCGTAGTAGCGGACGCCGAACGTCGTGGTGCAGCGGAAGATCCGCTCGCGTAAAACCGCCGCATCCGAGGATGAGGCGAGGACGCTCAGCATCGTGCCTGACCGGCCCTTCTTCATGACCACCGGCGTGTGCCAGACGTCCAGTGCTCCGCGCTCCAGAAGATCGGACGTGAGCGCGCCGAGCCACTCCGGGTTACAGTCGTCGAGGTTGGTTTCAAGGACGAGCAGGTCTGCGGCCGGTTCGGCTGCGACTGAAGCTGACTCGGCGAGCAGCGTGGCACGCAGCACGTTGGGGCGCCCCGTGAGCGTGCGGCTGCCGAAACCGAACGCGCTGCGCAGAACCGTGGCCGCTTTGGGCAGCGGGGCGAGCGTGTGCGTCCAGACGCGCAGGAGCGCCGCGCCGGTGGGCGTGACCAGTTCGAAGGGCTCGGTTGTTTGAGACATGGCCATGCCTGCCAGCAGTTCCAGCGTGGCCGGCGCGGGGTTGGGCATCTCGCCGTGGGCGCAACGGATCGTGCCGGTTCCGGCTGGTAGCGGTCCGCAGGAGACGCCGCTGACGCCGAGCTGTTCGAGCGCGAGGCACGCGCCCACGATGTCGGCGACCGAGTCCCACGCGCCGACTTCATGGAAGTGCACGGTCTCGGGCGTCTTGCCGTGGATCTTGGCCTCGGCTTCGGCGAGCTTGCGGAAGACGCGGAGCGCCAGATCGCGCGTGGCGTTGGAGACAGGCGCGTGCGACAAGAGGTGTCCGATCTCCGCGAGGCCGCGATGGGTGTGCGCGTGGCTGTGCGGCAAGGTAGGACAGGCGTCCCCGCCTGTCGCCTTCCCGCTGTGCGTGTGTCCTGCGTCCGCCTCATGCCCGTGCGCGTCTGGCCATTCGCCGTCATCGTGGTGATGGTGGTGTTCGGCATGGACTGTGACTCGCAAACCGTTCAGGCCCGCTGCGCTGGCGGTATCCGTATGAAAGTGGAGCGATTCCGGAAAAAAGGAGTTGATCGTCTTCTCGATGGCGAGGATGTCTGCGCCCAGCGCGGCGAGGGCGGAAAGGATCATGTCGCCGCTGGCGCCGCCCACGCTGTCGAACCGGATAAAATTTTTCATGTCAGTAGCTTACAAGGAATGAGGCTGGCGCTTCAACGGAAAAAGGGGGCGCTGACTGATCTTGACAAGGCAACTTCACAGGATGATACTTAGTGCAGGCTTAAGAAAACGCGTAAATGTGAGGTTTTGAAGGAGGTGGCAGTATGACTGATATCGTAAGTGTCAAAACGCCGCCCGAGGCTGAAGGGGTGGCCGCACTGGCTCACGAGATATGGAACAAACACTATGTTCCGATCATCGGTCAGGAGCAGGTCGATTACATGCTGGAGATGTTCCAGAGCGCGTCGGCAATCATGTCGCAAATCGACAATGGGTATGACTATTATCTCGTTGTTGATCAGGGGCGTCGAGTCGGCTATTTTGCGCTCGTCCTGTATCCGTCCGAGGCCAGCATGTTGCTCAGCAAAATCTACATCCACCCCGCCTGTCAGGGCCGTGGGTTGGGCAAAGACGTCTTGTCTTTCGCGGAGCAACAATGCGTGGCACAGGGCCTCCGGACGCTGTGGCTGACCGTCAACAGGAACAACACGAACTCGATCGCTTTTTACATGCGCATGGGGTTCGTCAAAGAGGCCGAGATCGTAAACGACATCGGCGGCGGTTTTGTGATGGATGACTACAAGATGGTCAAGCGGATCGCCCACCCGTGTCAAGCGCACACGGTCAGTCGCTGATATCGGCAGAGGCAGGCTCGATTGCCTGCGGCGCGCCGGCGCGGTAGTCGGCTTCGCGCTCCAGACAGCTCGCGACAGCCGTGCGGATGTCGGTGAGGGTGTGGAGCTCATGCAGGCGGCCGCGCACGTGGGAGGAGCCTTTGAGCCCGTGAAGGTAGCGGAAAAGGTGGCAGCGGAAAGTGGTCGCAAGAGCTTCTTCGGGCTCGATGGCGTTTTTCGGAAGGGCGTATCGCTCGCGGATGAGGCGCAGCAGCTCCAGTTCGGCGGCCATGTGCGCCTCCAACTGCTCGCTGATCACGCCCGGGTCGCGCTGCGTCCGTCCGCGCGAGCGGTCAGGCACGGACGGTTCCTCGCCGGTTGACAGAAGTCGGGAGACGTCCTCGAAAATCCAGGGGTTGCCGATCGCGGCGCGCGCGATCATAACTGCGTCTACTCCGGTTTCGCGGAACATGCGCCAGGCGTCATGGGCGGAGCACACGCCGCCGTTGCCGATAATCGGGATGCGTGCGCGGCGTTTGACCTCGGCCATCAGACCGAGATGAACCTCACCGCCGTGGCCTTGCGAGGTGAACCGTCCGTGCAGGGCAAGCGCGTCCGCGCCGGCGGCTTCGGCGGCCTGCAGGATGTCGAAAATCGCGACCTTGTCTTGCTGCGGCCCGAGCCGCGTTTTGATGGTGAGCGGGAGGCGCACGGCGCGGCGCATGGCGGCGAGGATATCGTGGATGCGCTGCGGATCCTTAATCAGCGCGGCGCCCGCGCCGTTGGCGGTGATCTTGTGGACGGGGCAGCCGGCGTTGAGGTCGATCCCGACGAAGCGTCCGGTCTGTTCGGCTTTGGCGGCAGCCTCCGCCAGGGAGGCGGGCTCAGTGCCATAGAGGTGCGCCACGACCGGCCCCTCGTCTTTGAAGGTCTCCAGAAGCTGCCATGTTTTGCCCGCGTCGCGCAGCAGGCCCAGATCATTCGTCATTTCTGTATAGGACATCGCCGCGCCGCGCTGGTGGCAGCTGCGCCGCATCGGCGCATTGGTGTATCCGGCCATGGGGGCGAGAAACAGCAGGGGTCGTGCGTCGTCCGGAAGTTTGAAAAGAGTGTGGAGTGATGTATTCAACGGGACGGCGCTGACCTCAGGCAATTGTGAAACCGGCTTCGGGTGAGAAGGCGAGAGGGTGGATGGCGGATGGAACGTCTAGCGGGGTGAAGCCAATGAGCTCGAGCGGGTTGTGGAATCCGATGCGCACGAGGTCGGCGAGCGTGAAGAGGCCCAGGCTGTGCAGGACGTTCATGCAGTCGAGCAGCGTGGCGGATGAGCCGACCAGGCATTGTTTCCCCGGGTCGTGGAGGAGGCCGTTCGGCTCCAGTGTCGCGCGGCTGCCGAGCACGTCGTAGGTGCCCGGCGGCAGTCCTGCGGCGGAGGCGGCATCTGACGTGGCAATTAGGCGCGCTGCACCGGCGGCGCGTGCGAAGACTTTGAGCACGTGGCGCGGCAGGTGGTGACCGTCCGCGATGAAAAGGATTTTGAGGCGTTCCTCGGCGAGTCCCACCAAGAGCGGGTTGTTATGGCGG
>CAYSXF010000140.1:0-8112 GCA_964434815.1 uncultured Lentisphaeraceae bacterium | reverse complement strand
CCTGTTGAAGAACGTCGGCGCTTCTACATTCAACCGCCATATCGTTTTGCTTGCGCTCGTGTGGCGCGTTTTGGAGAAGTCCGCGCGGCTGTCGCTCAACCCATGGAAGGCGATAGGCCGCAAGCGGTTTGCCGTCAAGTCACGTCGGGAGTTGACTGTTGAAGAGTTGGGCAACGTGTTCAACAAGGCTCAAGGCGAAATGCGGTTGCTGCTTGCGCTTGGCACGTTCTGCGGTCTTCGCCTGGGGGATGCGGCAACCTTGGAATGGTCAAACGTGGATCTCGTGAAGGGCATCATTTCGCTGATCCCCCGCAAGACGGCGCGGCGGGCACAGAAACGGGTGACGCTCCCAATCCACCGGACACTGTTCGCCATGCTTTTAGAGATTCCGAAAGCCTTGCGCCGTGGTTTCGTCATGCCGACCTTGTGCGAACGGTACAACAGTTTTGACGGTGCGCTTGCCAAAGACGTTGCGGCCCTCTTCCTGTCGGTGAACATCAAGACCAACGCGAACGCACAGACCAAGGCTGAAAAAGAAGCCGAAGAGATGTCCAAGACCGAAGGGGTAGAATTGCCGAAGGCCAAGGCGACCGGAAGGCGTGCAAGTGCTGACTGTGGCTTTCATTCCTTGCGGCATACGTTCGTTTCCTTGTGCGCGGCTGGCGGTGTCTCTCAATCGGTGGTTCAGTCCCTTGTCGGCCACGGCTCACCGGCAATGACCCAGCACTACACGCACATCGCGATTGAGACCGCACAGAACGCGGTTGCGCTGATTCCTGACGTGACCCATACCAACACCGAGGAAGACGCCAAGGACGCGGCACGCGCGAAACTGGCTGCGGTTCTGGCACAACTGGACGGGCTCACTGTTCAACAACTCAAAGAGCTTATGAAGAAGACGGAAGAATGCATCAAGACAAAGGAAATATAACCACGAACTGAAAATGGCACAGCCCGCACACCTGCCACGCTTCGAAAACTGTTCAACAGTAGCGCTACTGTTCAAGTACCGCACAGAGGGTGCAAAGGGCTTCCGCACGCTTGCCGGGCTCCATTTGCCGGATGTTTCTCAGCTTCCATTGCAGTGCCGGAAACTCGCTGAGCCGATCAATCCCGAGGCAATGCCAGACATTGGATCAACAGCTCGACCTGTTTGAGATGGACGATGCCAAGCGTCACTTTGGCACTGACGAAACTCAAAGACGCATCGAGCCTGCAGGCCCATGTCCCGGCAAGTCCAACCCGCTGCCAAAAGCGCCGCCACATCCTCGCAACCCCGTAGGCTGACGAAAACCCCGGTGCCGGGCGTGTATGACAGGTAAATGTGTACTTTCGTTGGGAGTGTCAAAATATTGTTTCGTCAGGAGTGGTCTGTGTCCTATATATTTCAAAGTGGTTTGCCACCTACGTTGGGATGTCCTGGAGTTTTCGCTGATCAGCACTCACGACGCACCTCGCTCAGTTTACCTTTATGAGCGTTCCATTGAAGTATTGGACCCATTTCGGTTCGACGCCCGTCAGAACCAGATCGTCGATGAGGCCCGTGCCCTTTAAACCCAGCCATCCCAGGCTGCCGGGGTTCAGACCGGCCGACCCCGCGCGCCGCGCGGCCGACAGGAACCAGGTGCCGCCGCCGGGCGCGCCCTCGCCCTGGAAAAGCGCGACCTTCCAGTCGTCGCAGTAGGCGGCGGGCGAAAGCAGCGGCTTGCCGTTGAGCAGGACGCGGAACGCCTCCGCGTCGCCACCCGCCCCGGAAGCCGCATCGAAAACGAGCGTCAGCCTGCACCACGTCCCCGCCGGCACGGTGCTCGTGACCGCCGTAAAGACCGGCTCCCCGAAGCCGCCCGCGATTTTCCGGCCGTGGAACACGTACAGGTTGGTGGCCGCGCCGTCGGCCATAAGCAACACAGCCGTCTTCAGGTTGGCGTCGTTCGACACAGCGGCGGGGAGTGTCTTGCAGACGTCGAGATTCACCATCATATCGGCGTACACCTTCGCGTTGGTGAACGCCGCATCCGCAGGCGGGGTCGCCAGCATGGCGTCCCGCGTGTCCAGCCGGAGAACCTTCCGGGCGGCCGCGTGGTCGTAAGACATCGGAAACGGGACGCCGCCGGGAAGTGGGGCATACCCAACGGCCGGGTTGGTGATGCTCGAAGCGTCACCGCCGCCGGTCGCGGTCCAGCCGTTTGCCGTGACGGCCGGATCGTTGTCGGCCCACTCGTGCTCGAAATCCTCCGCCAGGAACAGGGTCGGAGTTGCCACCGTGATGAGCAGCACCTCCGCCGGGCCGAAACTGAGCGGAACGGTCAGCGTGTTGCCGGAAAGGGCCGCCAGCGTGTTGGTCACTGTCATCGGTGCGGCCAGCGCCGCCGTCCCCGCATTCGGAATCCGCCGCACCGTCAGCCGCACCGCGCCGTTGGTGTAATAAGGCAGGACGTCAAGCCGGCTGATCGTCAGATTGACGCTGTTCGTATCCCCGGAGTCGTTGCCCAGGATCAGCCTCACCGTACCGTCGGCGTCCGTGGCGGCCAACCCGTCCGTCTGAATGCTTGGCGACACCCGGACCATGGTGCCCGCGAGGTCGGCGTAGGCCTTGTAGACGTGCCACACGGCCCGCGGCTGGTGCGTGTCCCGCGTCAGCAGGTGCGCAAGCCGCCCCGCGAAAATCCCGCCCGAGGAGGGATCGCCGGGGACCTCGTCCCACACCGCGTGCGCGGCCCGGCGCACCCCGGCCCGCTCCAGTCCCGCCAGATACCAGGCGTGGATCCCGGGATTCGACCACTCGGCGTCGCCGATGTATTCGTTGATGTCAACGGGCCGAGCCGGCATCCCGTTGGCCGCCATGAACGCCCGCACCGCCTGCACCTCGGCGTTAACGCTCTTGCGGCTTCCCAGCTGGTGCCAGCTCACCACGTCCGGCAGCACGCTGTTGGCCTGCGCGTACAGCAGGAACTCCGTCAGGTTGGTGCCGTAGCCCGTCATGCTCGGCCCCACGATCACCGCGGCCGGGTCGTTCGCCCGGATGCGCTGGTACGCGTGCTTCCAGGCGGCGAAGAACTGCGGCCGGTCGCGGCCCCAGAAGGTCGGGTGGTCCGGCTCGTTCCAGATATCCCATTCGACCTCATAGCCGTTCGCCTGCGCGGAGGCCGTCAGCTGGTCGATGGTCTGGTCCAGCAGGTCGTACGGCCCGTAGCCGTCGTGCGCCGCGTCGCCGGGCCAGCCCCAGGTGCCGTGGCAGTTGCGGTCCCAGCAGTAGTCGTCCGAAACGAGCACCTGGTGCCTGGCGCCGGCCTGACGGACGCGGCTCATGAAGGCCGGGCTGCCGAAACCCGTGCCCGCGCCCCAGACCGCGTTGCCCAGCAGCGCCGACCGGTCGCGCTGCAGCTTCGGCTTGAGCGGCTCGTAGAAAGCCGCGGCCGGGTCGGCCGCGGAGAGGCCGAACAGGAAGCCGCTGCCGCACTGAGTCACCGCGCCACGGGTCTGCGACAAGTCCACCGCCACCGCCTGCGGGTCATACACCGTTTCCACCGTCACGTCGTCCGCGAAAAACTCGTTCGTGGATCCGGGCGTGGTGATGAACAGGTTGACGCCCGTAACCGCGGTTCCGGCGTGGGTATAGTGGAGCACCACCGGGGTCCAGGCGTCGTTGGACACCAGCGGGGCGTCCGTGCCGAAATAGCTCACCCCCGCGGCGTCCGTGCGCTGGAGGGTGAGCTGCCCTCTCTCCCCGGCGACGTTGCGCAGCCGCAGCCACGCGGAAATCCGGTAGCCCTTCCCCACCGTGAGTTTGCCGTTCAAATCCTGCACGCAGCCCTGCCAGTCGGCGGTTCGTCCTGTGTTCAGGCAGCTTGAAACGCCGCTGCGCCTCTGCTCGGCGCTGGCGCTGATGGCGCTGCCCCACGTCGTCCAGCCGCCGACGCCGCCCTCGAATCCGGGATTGGTGACGAGGTTGGCGGCGGAGGCGTCTGTAGCACCCATCGCAAGGAGGACGAAGAGCGCGAAGACAGTGCAGCACTTAACGGGCAGCATGAATGAAAGGGGCATGGGAAGGCCTCCAGTTGTTTTCGCGTGATCATTAAACCACTTTACTTTTCTGTCCGCCATCATACAAGCGGATGATTTTTGAACGCGGACTGGGAAGAAGAATACTATCCGGCAGCCCGCGTTAGACTTCGCTCGGGTTGCCGTCCATAAAATACCAATAGACCCACGGCCGGTTCTCGGGCGGCGGCTGATTGAACTTACTCTCAAGGTCCGCCGCAACCAGCCACGTGCAGGCCAGCGCCCACAGCCACGCCCACGCGCAAATACGTCTCATCTTGTTTGTTTTCATTTTGTCGCTCCACCCGCTCAACGCCCACGCTGTCCGGCTGCGTAGCCGCCTCAACACTCTCCAACTCCGCCACATCTATACCCGCGTTACTGTTTCCAGATGCACCGGTAGTTGAACCGCCGGTTCGGGGCGCTGTCGCCGCTGACGCAAAGGGAGATGGGGTCTTTCAACTCAGCCGGATGGTCACTCCATTTGAAATCAAAAGCGATTGACTTGCCGCTTAAGCCAAGTAACTTGCGCGGCACGGCCACCACGAGTTGTTTGCCTGTGTAGCGATACTTAAGTTGCGCCTGTTCGACCCACGGATTGTCGGGCGATTTCGTGTCGTATCGCATCAGCGCCGTGGTCTTCTCGTCAACCACCTTTTTGTTGATCATGAAATCATACCCGTGCCAGCCGGTGTCGGGATTCTTGTCCGCGTCGATCAGCAGGAGCATCCAGTTGTCACCCGTGTGAGGTGTGAGGGCTTCATTGGTTTCCACGTAAAAATAGACGAGTTTCTTGCCCACGGCGACCTTGCAGGTGACGATGTCGTTGCGGCCCGAATCATTTTTATAGTGCAGCCCGCCATAACCCTTGTAGTCGTGGTGGACAGCGTCGCCGACCGTGTCGCGGTACTCGACGGCGACCTTGCTCCAATCGGCAAAATCCCCGTCGATCGGCATGTCCTGCAATCCGGCCAATTCCGGAATCGGCCGGACGCCCTTGTAACGGCGCAGGTTCTGCGCCATCTGCATGTAGTAATTGTCGGTGTATCCGTCTTTCATCGGTTGGACGCAGCGGTTGAACTCCGCATTGTACTGATCCACAAAGAAGTATGTGCTATCCCGTCGCATGAAATATTTGGTGGGGCTTGTGGCGGGGGGCCATACGACGGGTATGCACTGTATAGTTTCATTTGTCCTTTCATGCAGTTTTATTCGCACAAGGCGGCTGTCTGAAAAACCGCATCCGACCTGCGTGTTCTGGGTACGAAACCGACTTTTCGTACCTGACCGTCTCGAACCTCTCCTTCGACGGTCGTCCCATACGGCGCGTGCAGTTTGAAATCCGCCTCCCACCCCTTCGGCCACGCGGGCTGAACAAGAATCTTTCTTCCGTCCGCCTGGAGCAGCATGAGCTGAAGCGTATTGAGAAGGTTGCCGCCGTGATCCTGATCCGGCACCCAGTCGTAGTTCGGCCCCCACATGACGGGGAAGCGGAAGGCCGGGTTGCCCATCTTCACATTGGCTGCAAGGATCTGGGCGGCCTCGTCCGCGAGGCCCAGGCAGGCGGCCTGCATGCCGCTCTGCTGCCAGCCCCAGGTCTCCTTGTTCATGCGGCGTTGATACGTGGCCCGCGCGATGTCGAGGCCGGGCCGGCCGAGGCCGAAGTTCCGGTAAGGATACACCGGGTAAAGCTCCGGATTTTCAACATTGCTGCGCTGGCAACGGATTTCGCCGGCGAAACCAATGACCGTGGCGCCGTCCGCCTGCTTCAGCGCCACTTCGGGCAGGGCGGGCCGGAGGTCGTTGCACACCTTGACAAGCGACTCAGGCAACAGCCCTTCTGGCAGGGCCAGCAGGCGGGAGACATTCTGCCGCAACGCGGCCACATCGGGCGCGGGGTTGACCACGTTGGCCCAGGTCTCGAGCGCCTGCGCCGGGGTGACGCGGAGTTTTCCGCTGGCGTCGCGGCCGAAACGGGTATGGTAGAAGAGCAGGTACTGCTCGGCCATCGGAGCGAGCCGCTCACGCAAGAAATCGTCATCCCCGGTGTACTCGTAATAGTCGAGCATCATGTGCGTCAGCTCCAGGCCGGGCTGCCAGTAATAGCGCATCACCCCGTTCTCGGTCTCGCCCTTGGCAAGGCTGGCAGGACGCTGGTAGCCGTAATCCCCGACAGACATCATGCCCCAGAAGCTGGCGGTCTCGGCCATGAAGGCGCCGTCGCAACCGAACCACGCCTTGGTGCGGGCCTGCTCGACCGGCAGACGGGTGAAATACATCTCGAAAAGCGGGCGCATCAGCTCGAAGTCGCCGCTGGCGAGCATCGGCCAGTACGGCAGCCGGGTGTTCTGCCACCAGTAGTCGCCGCCCCACAAACGCCCGTCCGGGCCATAAGAGGAGCCGTTCACGAATTTCGTGTCCACGGTGAAGAGCGAGCCGTTGAACTTGATGGGAAAGGCCCCGCGTCCGGCGCACGCGCCAACCCACCGCTGCAGCGCGTAGGCACGGGTAATCGTCAAAGCCCGTTGCGCACCGTCCTCCGCCGTTGTCTGGCCGTCCGCGGCGACCTCGCGCCCGTCAATGAACAGCCGGCGAACGCCTTGGCCGAACGTGGCGGCGACATGGGACCATTTCCCCTCCGCCAGCGGCCCCGGGCAGGTCAGCAGGCCGGCTTGGGAGATCAGGCGCAGGGAGTTGCCGGGGTACGTGTCCAGCACGTAGCCGTTGGCCGTCCCTGGCACACCTTTGTCCACAATGCGGGCACCCTCCGGAGAGAGCGCGTCCGTAGCGACCCAGGCTTCGAGCGTGCCGGCCTGCGCGAGATCGAGCGCAGAATCATTTGCCACTTCCAGAAAACCGTCGCCTCCAAAACGAAGCGCCGGCCGGCCCGCGTGCTCCGTCACCGTCAGAGATCCGCTCACCTTGGCGGTCATACCGGCTTGTGCCGAATTCGTGACCGCGCCGTCGTCCAACTGGCCAAGTTTCCAGTCGGCCACCGCGCCGGCCGGCGCAGAGACATCCGGGGCAGCAGCCAGCGCCGCGATTTCGGCGGGCGAGAGAGCCCGTGTGAACACGCGAACGCGCTGGATGAAACCTTTGAACAGGTTGCCGCCGGCCGGATCCGCGCCGATGCGCAACGGCGAACTCACCGCCGTGGTCATATTGCCGCTCCAGGACAACGGCGCGCGGGTCACGCGGATGTAGCTGCGGTCCCAGAACGCCCGCCACCATTTCTGGTGCATGCCGCGTGCCTGCCCGATGCTCGCGCGCTCTGTCCGCGCGATCTGCCCGTCAAGCTGGGCCAGCCACTCATGATCGCTCTCGGTCTGCGCGGTCAGCGGATGAATGCAAACGGCGTGATGTTTTTCGGGGGCTGCGCTGGTGAGCGTGAGTTTGTCTATCCGCTTCAAGCCTTTTCCGGTGATGGCCGCGCCGAACGTACGTTTGAGCAGCGGGTCTTTAACCCGGCCCATGACGTCCGCCAGACCCTGCTGCCGGAAGGCGTATCCCCAGTTGGAATCCTCGTTGCGGTGATACCACACCACGTGCTGACGCACGTCCTCCTGCACGGTGTCAGGTGTCAGCCAGACCTCCACAGGGGTAGCTTTCTTGAGGATTGCCCCATCCGCGCCCCCCACATGCCACGTGTAATACCAAAGCTCTTCGCCGGACTGAAGGCGCTTTTCCGTGCGCCAACTCTCCAGCCGCACCGTCAACTCCGCAGGCTGTTCGGTCTCTGCCTCAACCTGGACGACCGGCTGGTTGGCATCAACCCAGACGCGGAGCGAAGCGACCCTGCCCGAATCGCCCGCTTGAATACGGATTTCGCCGTCTCGCAGCCGCAGTTCCTGTCGGAAGGGCATACCCTTTGCGAAGGGATTGGGCGAGAGCGAGATGCGGACACCGCCCAGTTTGAGCAGGGAGCCGTTCTGGTCCCAGGCGTCGGTCTTGGCGATGTAGAAGCGCAGGTCGCCGTCCTCCTCGACCCACACGTTAAGCCCGATGTCGCCGTTGCCGATCGGCATGGAGCCTGCAGCGTTCTGGCTGGGCGACTCCCAGACCACGTTGGAC
>CAYSXF010000139.1:0-8137 GCA_964434815.1 uncultured Lentisphaeraceae bacterium | reverse complement strand
GGTTTGCGGACCGCCTTGTCGAGTTTGCCCTTGTCGTCGTTGGGGAACGGTCCGCAAACCAGCCACTGCGTGATAGGCAGGCCCGCGCCAGAGCCGCCGATTGCGAGTCCGCCGATTCCCGACAGGGTCCAGCCTTCGCCTGCGGCCGACCACTTGAGCGGCGCAAGGAAGGCGGTCGAGACACCGGGCTCCAGCGCGACAGGCAGGTCGTGTCCCCAGGCCTTGCCGGGGGTGAGCGACGCCTCGAAAACAGCGATGCGGTATTTCGGATGTTCGTCGAAAACGAGGGAGAGCTTAAAGGGTGGCGCATAAGCCTGCGGCTCGATGTTCAGCCACTGCTTGAGCGTGCCGCCGGCGCCGTCCGCGAGCGGTTTCGCGTTGTTGCATTGGATTTTGAGGCCAGACAGAAACAGCGCGTTCAACAGCTCCTGCGGGTAGGAGCCGTTCTTGGGCGCTGCGGCGGCGAGTTTGGCCAACTCGGCGGCACAGGTGCGAGCGTCCGCATCCAGGCCCGGCGTTTCAAGCGGCTTTGCGGCCAGGCCTTTCAGCCGGATCATGACAGGGGCGCAGCGTTCGGGGAGCGGCTGGCTTAAAGCCGACAATCCGGCGAGCAGGCGTTCGGCGGGGTTGATGATGGGCTTGCCGCGGATCGGCTCAGTCACGCGCTCGAAACGGTTGCCGCGCAGCACCGTGTCGTCGGACGCCACCGCGATGCCCACGTCGGTGTCGCGCACGGTGTTCCCTTCGACCAGCGCGTTTCTGCCGCGCGCCACGTTGATCAGCGAGTTGTTGTGCAGCGTGTTGCCGCGGAAGACGGTGCAGCGCCCGCCGCCGCTCACCATGCCGAGATGGGCGTCGCGGTCAAACGCGGCGCTCTCGGGCCCGCGGTAGTTGCTGCCCGCCAGAATCTCGTTGTTGAGAACCTGCATCCGCCAGGCCGGCTCGTCGTAGTGCGTGAAGATCTGGATGCCGCCGATGCGGGTGAAGGTGTTTGCGGCCATGATCCATTCGGTGCCGCCCGCGTAGCTCTGGATGATCGTCGCGTCGTGAAAATCATTGCCGACCAGGATATTCCGGTCGAAATTGTGGACGCAGAAGAAAGTCAGAGAGCCGTCGTCCGGCGCGACCGTCCACGGCCGGTCCAGTTCGCAGGCCAGCCCGTCGTGAGAGACAATCCAGCGGTACTGCCCCGCGCCCTTGCCTTTCATGACATAGAGGCAGGGCGGCTGCCCCTGCGTTTTCCCGTGCCACCAGTTCTCGAAGCCGTTCCAGCGGGGCTGCTTCTTGGCGAACGCCTCGTCCAGCGTCATGTGGGCGCCGTCGAGCGCAGCGGCCTTCACAACGGTGTGCCCGCCGCCGTCGGTGGTGAACACCTCGCCGTCGTGCCGCGGCGTCATCCCCATCCGGTTGTGGGCATAGAAGAGTTGCTTGCAGTAGACGCCGCCCCCGCGCGCCATGGGCCCGCCGTCCAGCGTGTTGTCCTCGAACACGACGCGCTGGCCCGCGAGCACGTAGACCGAGTCGCCCGCGAAGAGGCGGTTGCCGCGGACCAGCGTGTCCGTGCCCGACACGTTGAGCGGCCCGTAAGAGGAGAAGATCTCGCAGTCGGTGACCTGCACATTGCTGCCGCCGATATGAACCGCGAACGGGCCGTCGCCGATGGGCAGGAGGCGCGCCGCAATCGCCTCCGTGTCTTGCGCTTCGAAGCGGTTGAGGCGCAGCACGAGGCGGCGCAGGAACACATTGCCCGCGTCGGGCTTGTCTGCCGCATCAGAGACCGCGCCGTGGTTGGCGGCCAGCATCGTCAGCTCCTCGACGGCGAAGGTGTTCGAGCCTTGGATGAGCGCTGTGAGCGGCTCCTCGCGGTCGCGCCAGTAGAGCAGGCTCAGATGTGTCCCCGCGCCCTTGAGTTGCACATGTCTGGGAACCAGGAGCGTCCCATTCAACTGGAAGCGCCCGCGGGGAACGGAAACGGTGCCGCCCCCGGCCTCGCCTGCGGCGTCCAGCGCCTTCTGCACGGCGTAGGTGTCGTCGATGGCGTCGTTGGCGACCGCGCCGAACGCCGTCACATCGAACGTCTTGTCCCCCCACAGATGCGGCGGGGACACGACTCTGAGATCGGCGGCCTTCCTCCAGCCGGCTTCGCCGCCGCAGCCGTTGCGGACGCGGATTTGGTAGTCGCCTGTCGGCAGATCCTTGGGCAGCTTGACCGTGAGCGACCAGTCGTCCTGTTGGCTCGGCTTGAGAATCCTCTCGCTGTCGCCGCTGCGGAGCGAGACCGCCGCTTTGCCGTCGACGCTCAGACAGGAGCCGAACAGGCGGAGCCAGCCGCCGGGCGAAGCCTCTTTGCCGCAGTCGCCCTGATGCCACCACGGCTGCGGCGCGTTCAGATCAGCCGGTTCCGAGCGGCCGTTATCGGCGACGACGCTGAACCGGTAAAGCCCCGGATTCCAGCCCTGGGGCACCACAAAACTCAGCCCTTCGTCATTGCATAGAATCGGGGAGCAGGTGACGGTTTCTCCGGGCTTGCCCCCTCCGCTGTCTTTCAGCCGTTGCAGTTCGATCTTGGGCTGGCCGCCCCAGCCCCAGCCCTGCACCATCACCGCCTCGCCCGGCCTGACCGGCGAGGACGCCCAGAACACGGCGGGCTTGTCCGCCGACCAACCCATGAAAGCCGTCGCGCACGCGGCGGCCGCAACCCCCAATTTCCATCGCTGCATCGCGTCCCCTTATATTTTCTGCCTACCTAACACCGATCATCGTTCCGCCGGGCACTTTCTCAAGCGACAGTTGGTCGCCCGACACCACCGCCTTGTACGTGACGCCATTGGCGGTGGCGTGCGGCCATCCGGTCGTTGTCCCGGTGATTCCCCCGGACGCCCGCAGCACCGGGATCGGCGTGCGCGCGGTGGCGTTCAGAGCCCGGAGGCTGAGCGTCGCCTGCGCGGGCAAGCTGACCGTCCCGGTAACCTGTAGCCAGTCGTTGGTGGCCGCATTGAAATCGACGTCGAGCACCGAGGAGGTCCGCAGTGTGACGTCCCCGATGACCGCCGCCGCTCCGAGAGCGTTGGTGCCCCCGATCGCGAAGACCGCGTTGGTGTTGATGACAAGGCCGTTGGCGAAACTGCACGCATTCGTGCCCAGCAGGTTCAGCGCTGCCGCGCTGCTGCCGTTGCCGACGGTCAATGCCGAGCCGGTGTTGATTGTCGCGGCCTTGACGCTGAGCGTGCCGCCGCTGAAGCTGATGACGCTGGCCGCGCCGTTGGTGGCGACCAGTTCGTCGGCCGTGAGCGAGCCGCTGACCAGATTGAGCGTGCCCGTGTTCATCAGGTAGGCGGGGCCGGCGAAGGTCATCACGTTGCCGATCATCAGCCGCGCGGGAAGTGTGCAGTACGTATTGTTTCCCGTGCCGGTCGCGTAGGAAGTGCCGGTGACGCCTGTGCTGGTCAGCGTCATATTGGTCTCGACGCTGAAAGAAGACTTCTGAATGTCCGAGGCCGTGTTAATGTCCGCCGCCCAATAGACCCGGTTGGACTCTAGCCCCGCGCCCCCTGATTTCAACGCAGTGAACAGAAGCCGCTGTCCGCGATACGTGTAGTCCCACACCGCCTGGCCGAAGTCGAGGTTAGCGCCGGTGCCTGTGCCCGCTGTGGTTGCGATATGCGGGTTCAGCGCATCCGGGTTGCTCACGGTAACCGTTCCCCCTGTGACCGTCAGAGAACCGGAATAGGCAAGTCCCGCCGCGGGCACGGTGTCCGTTCCGACGCGGGCGCCGCCCACGTAAAGGTCGGACGGCGTTTCAAACGTTCCGCCTGCCGCGACCATCATGCCCAGCCTCGCGTCGCCGATGCATGTGGCCCCGCCTTGGAACCAGGAGCCGCCGCTAAGCCTCACCACCGATAGCCCTGGCCAGGGAGTCCCTGTCCCATAGGTGTTGAGTCCGCCCATTCTCAACACGCCGACGTTGGTTACCGAACCGCTGGAGATCTCGATGCTGTTGGTGTAAAATTTATTGATATAGCCGTTCATGACAATGCCGGAGGCACCGAAGCGGGTGCGGACGGTCGCGCCGTTTGTCACGGTCAGCGTTGCGTAGGAACTGCATTCAAGCCAATCCGGATACAGAGTGCCCCCGTCTAGCGCCAGATTTCCTGTGAAAGTAAGATAATTGTACTTGGTCGAGCCCTCGCTATACGTCGGGCCGAGCGTTCCGAGCCAGCCCAGTGCCCTCGCGCTCCCGGTGATGGCAAGCGTCATCTTCCGGTTCGAAGAGGGCGAGTTGGCGAACGCAATGAAAGCGGCGTTATTGGAGACGGTGAAGTTCACTAAGGAAAGGTTGAGGTTTGCCTCTTTGACCGCGCATGTGCCGGAGTTGACGTTGAAGGTCAGCGCGCCTCCGTTGCCGATGGCCGTGGCCGAGTTCCACCAGTCAGGGTCGGCCACATTGTTGTGCTCGATCGTCATGTTGCCGTCGACGTTCAACGTCAGAGGGGCCGCGTTGGTCTTGAGCAACTCCAGAAACGAAAACACGTTGGTGTGCGGGCTCACCCCAAGGGTGTACGAGTAGTTGACCGTGCCGGCGACATTCGAGGCCGCCGCGAAATACGCCTTATCCAACGACGGTGTGTTGGGGTTGTGCGTGTCGCCCGGAACCCCGTAGCCGGACGGGCCGCTCCAGTTGGTCGGGTTAAACCAGTTGCCAGAATCGCCGACCGCACCCCCGGTCCATGTGTAGACGTTCGTCGTCGCAGCCCCTGCCGACAAAACCGCCAACAGCACGGCCACGCAAGCCGACTGAACTGATTTTTTTTCTGCCATGGTTTATCTCCTGCTGCAACAATAAACAAACAGTCTCACGCTTCCGCAGACTGGATGCCGGCAAACAAACACACCGAATTCTCAATTTCATTATAGGCGATCTCGCTCTATCCAACAACGATGATAATGGGAAATCAGTTTATCTTTTTCGGAACTCCTTTCGAGCGCCAACGATTAAAAAATGAGAGCGATCTGTTGTTTTCAATGAACAAAAAGAATATTATCCAAATTCAGTTCGCAGTCGCTTTTATCGGAAACCGAACATGAGACGCACCGTCCAAAAGAAAATGCCGCAGGTCGCGGTTCTGCTCGAATCGGCCTATGGCGTTTCGAGAGCGATGCTTCAGGGCCTTTTCGACTATGTGCGAGTCTACGGCCCATGGAGCCTGAACGTCATCGAGGGGGGGCTGGGCGGCGAGCGTGTTCCCGACACCCGTCTGTGGAAAGGCGACGGCATTATCGCCCGCGTTCCAGATGACATGATTGCCAACGCCCTCCTCTCCTCCCGACTGCCCACCGTGCTGTTCAACCCGCCCGGCGCCTATCTCGCGCCCGAGCATCCCCTGTCGCGCTTCAGCCGCACCCAGCTCGACTCGGAGGCGATCGGCACACTCGCGGCAGAGCACGTCCTCGGATGCTCGCCGCGCTCTTGCGTTTACATCGGCCACCCGAGCGAAGCCCACTGGTCGCGCGTGCGCTGCGACGCCTTCTGCGCGCGGCTTCGTCAAGCTGGCAAGGAATGCCACGTCTACCCGCTGCCGCCCAAAGACAAGCGCGAGTGGGTGGTCGAGCGTCCGCGCCTCTGCGCGTGGTTGCAGAAAGTCCCCAAGCCGATGGCCATTTTCACCGCCAACGACAACCGCGGCCGGCAGGTGCTTGACGCCTGCCTGGTCGCAGGCGTCGCAGTCCCCTACGAGGCCACCGTGCTCGGCGTCGACAACGATGCGCTGATTTGTGAAACCTGCATCCCTCCGCTCTCCAGTATCGCAGCCGACACCGAGAGGGCCGGGTACGAGGCGGCCCGCCTGCTCGACCGCCTCATGCGTAACAAAGAGAAGCCCGGACGGGTGGTCCGTTTCGGTCCCCGGGGGCTCGTCTCGCGCGCATCGACCGCCGATCTGCATATCTCCGACAAACGGGTTATCCGGGCGCTGGAGTTCATCCGCATCAACTCGGGGATGAACATCCGCGTCTCCGACGTGGCCAAGCACCTCGGCGTAACCCCTCGCTGGGCGGAGAATCTCTTCAAGCAGGCGGTCGGGCAATCTCTCCATCAGTGGATCCATGAGGTCCGCATGACTTCCGTCCGCAACATGGTCACCGCCTCCGACAGCCCGTTCTCCGAAATCGCCAGCCGGTGCGGCTTCCGAAACGTCAGCCACCTCTGCCGCATCTTCAAGAGCACCCACGGATGCACGATGAGCAGCCTGCGGCAGCCGGACAGGCGCGGTTGCAGCCTGTTAAGGGCGCGCTTGGTATGAAGGGAGAACATCAGGTGAAAGTAATCCTTGTGCTGTATGTGCTGAGCGGTGCGGCCGCTATGGCTGGCGGCACCTCCGCTGCGGAGCGGTTGTGCGACCACGACGTGGTGCTTGACCAGGGCGGGCGGCTGTTGCCCTGGACGGGTTTCGACAACGTGCTGAAGCGGAGCATGAACTACATTGAGCGCTGCCCGACGGTGGCCACCGCGTTCGGCAGCGATCCGTGGTATCTGGTGACGTCGAAGCTGACCGACAAGGGCGAGTTCATGCGCAACCAGAACTGCCAGGGCAGCCACGCGTATTGGGGAACCGAAACCCTGACGAAGTATTACGCCTATTCCGGCGACGAGGAAGCCATCCGGAGCGTCAGGCTCATCATTGACCGCGTGCTGTATTACCAGACCCCGTCCGACTGGGCCTGGCCCAACGTTCCCCGCACCCAGGACAACAGTCCGGACGGGGAATATACCGATGGAACCGGAGAGGCAGACAAGATCGCCCTGGTCGGGGTGGCATATATCAACTTTTACAAATTGACCGGGGAGGAGAACTATCTGCGGGCGGCGCGCGGGATCGCGCAGACCCTCGCCAGCCATGTGGCGGAAGGCGACGCCCAGAAGTCGCCGCTGCCTTTTCGGATCAGCCTGAAGGACGGGAAGGTGCTCAACGCCTACACGTCGCACATGGTGGCACCCGTTCTGTTCTTCGATGAGATGATCCGGCTGGGCGAACGGGGGAACGGGGATTATCAAGCCAAGCGCGACCTCATCTGGAAATGGATCGTGGAGTTTCCGTTGCGGAACCATGCGTGGACGGGCTACTACGAGGATGTCGGCAGCGAGACCAAGAGCGTGAACCAGCAGAGCCCGATGGAGACGGCGCGCCTCATCCTGCGGCATCCGGAGCTCGATCCCGATTACAAGGCGCATGTGCCGGCGTTGCTGGCCTGGGTCAAAGACAACTTCGGCCAAACAAAACGGTACGGCGCAACCAGCATCAGGGAGCAGACCTGTTGTTTCTACGAAATGAGCAGCCACACCGCACGCTACGCGTCCATTGCAGCCAAGTGGTTCGGGGTGACCCGTGACCCGCGGGATCGCGAGGAGGCGCGAGCGTCTTTCGCATTGTCATCTTATTCGGCCTGCAGCAAGTACTCCAAAGGAGACAGCTTCCTGAACTACGTCGGCATCGGCTACGTCAATCCCTGGTTCACCGATTCGTATTTCGACTACTTGTCCCACATCCTAGAGGGAATGGCGGAGCTGCCCGAGATGGCACCGGCTGACGCCGACCATATCACGGGCTCAGATTCGGTTGTTAAGAAAGTGACCTATCAGCCGGGACGGATTGAATATCTCACGTTCGAGCCGCGAGGAAACGAAATCCTGCGCATCACGTTTAAACCTCAGTCGGTGCTTGCAGACGGCAAGGCGCTGGCCTCCGGAAAATGGGATTACGGCGAATATCTCGGTGTGCCGGGGGTCTTGCGGATTCATCGCGAGTCAGCCAGGGATATCGTTATCAGCGCTAAATAATGAGTATGAAATTCTAATCTCGCCGTTCGGATAAAGGTAATCGGTTGGTGACGGAGGTGCGAGGTTCGTGCGTACCGTGTGCGGAGCGACTGGGAGCGAGGGCGCCCCGCCCGCTGCATGAAATTCTGCGCAAGGCGGACGCGCGGCCAACCGTGGAACGACAGGCTGCTGTCTAGCATGTAACCGCCGTTTTCGCGGGCGAGGGCGCCCGCGCTCCCAGTTTTGCGTCAGCTTTCACATGAAACGCGCCCTTCTCGCATACCCCTGTCGCCAACCGATTACCGGATGTAGGCATCACGGCCT
>CAYSXF010000138.1:0-8193 GCA_964434815.1 uncultured Lentisphaeraceae bacterium | reverse complement strand
GGTCACTTGGTATTCGCGACGTTGCACACCACCGGTGCCACCGCCACCGTTGACCGTATTGTCGACGCATTCCCGACCGATCAGCAGGAACAGGTTCGTACCCAGCTTTCTGTGGGCTTGGTGGCGGTTATCTCGCAGTTGCTGTTGGCCCGTGTGGACAAGCCAGGACGCGTGGCGGCTTTCGAAATCATGATTACAACGCCGTCGATTCGGTCTCGCATCCGCGACAACAAGACGTTCCAGATCACTTCCGATATCCAAACCGGCGCGAAGTACGGCATGATTTCGCTCGATTCCCATTTGATGGAACTGTATCTCGGCGGTCTGATTTCTTACGCCGCCCTGGTGACCAAGTCGCAGGATCCTGACACGTTGGTCCAGAAGCTCAAAGACGAGCTTCAGTCAAGGAGGTAGAGAATGGCTGAGACGTTGACACAGATTGCGCCTGCTTATGATCCGCTGGTTGACTTAGTGGTCAGCAACGGGATCATCGACCAGCCGCAAGCCGACGAACTTCGCGAAGAACATGCGCGAACGGGCAGTCCGGTTCGCAAGCTGCTGATCGACATGGGGTATGTGACTGAGGACGATCTCTTGGGGATGATGGCGGCGTACCAAGGGTGCGAAGTCGTCGATCTAGGGGTTATGTCGTTGGACAACAGCGTGATCGAGAGCATCCCTGCCAACGTGGCGCGCATGTACAATGTGCTTCCCGTGTATGCGACGGCCGGCACGATCACGCTCGCGACCTGCGATCTCATCGATCCGCATGTGATGGACGAACTGATGTTCGTGCTGACGAAGGACGTGCAGTTCGTGCTGGCACGCGAAAAAGACGTGCGGACGCGCGTTTCCGAGTATTACGGGGACGAGAGTTCGACGGTCGCGGACATGCTGAACAGCTTAGAGTCCGACTTGGCGCTGGACACATCTCTGAACATAGATGACAGCGCTGACGATAAGAGTCTGGAGTCGGCCGCGTCCGCCGCGCCGGTCATCCGCTTTGTGAACCTCGTGCTGTATCAGGCGGTCACGGACCGCGCGTCGGACATCCACTTCGAGCCGTTCGAAAAAGAATTCAAGATCCGCTATCGTGTCGACGGGTCGCTCTACGAAATGTCGCCTCCGCCCCGGCGTCTGGCGTTGCCGATCATTTCGCGTATCAAGGTCATGTCTGGGCTCAACATCGCCGAGCGGCGTATTCCTCAGGACGGCCGCATTTCTCTGACCGTCGCAGGCCACGCGGTGGATCTTCGCGTGTCGTGCCTGCCTACGGCGCACGGCGAGAGCGTGGTGTTGCGCGTGTTGGACCGCAGCGTCGTGTCGCTCGACCTCGAAAACGTCGGGTTGCCGGAGGACGTGTATGAAGATCTGACGATGGATCTCGAGAAGCCGAACGGCATCATCATTGTGACGGGGCCCACCGGCTCCGGTAAGACAACGACACTGTACTCGTGCCTGAGTCGCATCAACACGATCGACCAGAAGCTGCTGACGGCGGAAGAGCCGGTCGAATACGATATGGACGGCATCATCCAGGTGCAGGTCAATCCGAGCGCGGGAAACACGTTCGGCAAAGTGCTGCGCGCGTTCTTGCGTCAGGATCCGGACGTGATGATGATCGGCGAAATCCGCGATTTCGAAACCGCTGAGATTGCGGTTCAGGCGTCGCTCACCGGGCACTTGGTGTTCAGCACGTTGCACACGAATGACGCTTCTGGCGCGGTGACGCGTCTGATCGACATGAACGTCGCGCCGTATCTGATCGCCTCGACGCTGGAAGCGGTGTTGGGCCAGCGTCTGGTGCGCACCGTCTGCCTGAACTGTAAAGAGCCCTACATGCCGGACGACGAGACTCTGCAGCGCCTCGAACTGAAGCGCGACGCGGTGGGGGACCGTCCGTTCTTTTATGGCCGGGGATGCTCTAAGTGTAATGGCACCGGCTACAAAGGCCGCAAAGGCGTGTTCGAATATCTGCGCCTGACTGACCCCGTCCGCGACCTGATCAACGAGCGGCGTCCTACGCTTTTCATCAGGGAGCGCGCACGCGAACTCGGCATGCGCACCATGCGCGAAGATGCGATCCGCAATGTGCTGGACGGCTACACGACGGTGGACGAGGTTCTGCGCTACACCTAACGACTCAGGAACTGATATGGAAAACGTAGTGATCATCGGTAGCGGTCCCGCAGGGATGACAGCGGCCATTTACGCGGCACGGGCAAATTTGAAGCCTGTCGTGATCGACGGCATGCAGCCGGGCGGGCAGCTCACGCAGACCTCGGACGTTGAAAATTTTCCAGGTTTCGAAAATCCCGTAAACGGTTTCGAGCTGGTCAACACCATGCGTAGGCAGGCTGAGCGTTTCGGCGTCCGCTTCATGATGGACGAAGTCGCTTCGTGTGAGCTTTCTGGCGGCGTCAAGCGGCTCACCCTGATGATGGGTGGAGTGTTGGAGACTCGCACCGTCATCATTGCGACCGGTGCCAGCGCGCGCTATTTAGGGCTGGAATCCGAGCGGCAGTTGATGGGCAAAGGTGTCTCGGCCTGTGCCACCTGTGACGGCGCCTTTTTCAAAGGCATGCGCGTTGCGGTCATCGGGGGTGGCGACACGGCTATGGAAGACGCACTCTATCTCTCCAGACTCGCTGAGCAGGTGACTGTGATCCACCGCCGTGACGCGTTTCGCGCGTCGAAAATCATGGCGGACCGCATGTTGGCCGCGCCGAACATCGATGTGGTTTTGAACGCCGTGGTGGACGAGGTGTTCGACCCCGCCAAGGGCGAGGTCACGGGCTTGCGTCTCAAAGATGTGGTGACTGGCCAGCTCTTCGAGCGCGCCGTGCAAGGCGTGTTTGTCGCGATCGGACATACGCCAAACACGGGAGCCTTTGCGGGCCAGGTCAGTTTGGATCCTGAGGGGTATGTCGTGGCGACGGAGACGCGCACCTCTGTGGCGGGCGTTTTTGCTGCGGGCGACGTGCAAGACCGGCGCTACAAGCAGGCTGTCACGGCTGCCGGCACAGGGTGCATGGCAGCGCTGGAAGCGGAACGCTTTTTGACGGCGAACGGATAGCCATGGAGTTTTTTGACAAAGAGTACACGGCAAAGCAGGCGTATGGCCGCCTCTACCAGTATGCCCGCAAGTACCGTTTCCGGCTGCTGGCGGGGCTGTTGGCCGGGTCGGTCACCGCTGGATCTTGGGTGCCGATTTTTCAGATTGTCCAGCCCGTGCTTAAACAGTTTCAGGCTGCGGGTGCGCAACAGCAGGGTGCGGCCCCTGCGCCTGCGGCGGAGGTGGCGCCGGAGAAGTCCAAGCACGAAGGCAGCTTGGACGACAGCTTGAAAGGGCTGATCAAACAAGAAAAGCGGGGCCAAGCGGCTGTCGCGGATGAAGGGTTGCCCGACTGGTTCACTAAGGTCGAAAAGTTCGGCAACCGCTGCGGCGTGACGTTCCGCGATGCAGAGGGTCACATGACGGGGCAGATGCTGCTGATCGGCCTGTTTGTTCTTCCGTTTGTCATGCTGGTCAAGATGCTGACCATGTACCTGAACAATTACTTCCTGCGCTGGACTGGCGCGAAGGTGGTTCAGGATTTTCGCATCGATTTGTTCAGCCATCTGCAGAAACAGTCTCTCTATTTTTTCGGGCGGACGGACGTTGGTCAGTTGATGAGCCGGTGCACGAGTGATCCGCAGCAGGTCGACATGGTGATCGCGCACACCTTGGCGGACCTGTGCCGTGCGCCGTTCGAGATTCTCGTAGCCTTCGGTTTTGTGATCTATTTCGCAATTAAAAACGACATGGTCGAGACCCTGGTTCTGGTTCTGGTCGGCTTCCCGCTGTTCATTGTGCCGATGGCTGTGTTGGGCAATCTGGTGCGCAAATGGGCGCGCAAGGCGCTGCACCGCATCTCCTTCATTTCATCCAAAATGCACGAGAACCTTACCTGTATCCGCGTGGTCAAGGCCTATCACACCGAAGCGTTCGAAATCGCGCGCTACCGGCAGGTCAATGAATTCTACGTGAAGAGCGTCTTGCGTGCCGTGCGGATGGAACTGCTCATCGCTCCGTCGGTCGAGTGCATGGGCATTCTGCTGATCGGGCTTTTTGTGATCTATTGTTATTTCAGGCATCTGGCGATCCATGAAATCGCGCCGTTGCTTGTGCCGTTTCTGGTGGCCTACCGGCCGCTGAAGCAGCTCGGAAAAGTTCAGGCGCAAGTCGAGCGCGGGCGGGCGGCTCTGACGCGGATCTATTCGCTGCTGGACACTGACTTCAGCCTGCCGCTTGCTGCGAACCCGGTGCGCAAGGCGGGATTCGATGACCGCGTTCGGTTTGACCATATCTGCTTCAGTTATCATGGCGGCCCTGACCTGACGATCAAAGATGTCTCGTTCGATATCCCGCGCGGCGCGATTGTAGCTGTGGTCGGCGGCACGGGCTCGGGCAAAACGACGCTGGCCAACCTGCTGGCCCGCTTCTACGATCCGGGGACCGGGGCTGTGACCATGGACGGCGTCGATCTTCGGCAGATGGATATGGGCGACCTGCGGAGTCTGATCGGCGTCGTGACGCAGGAGACGGTGCTGTTCAATGATACGGTCGCCAGCAATATCGCATATGGTTCTTCGGATGCCACCCGCGAACAGGTGATCGCCGCCGCCAAGATGGCCAACGCGCATGACTTCATTATGTCGCAGCCGGAAGGTTATGATCGGATCGTGGGCGAAAAAGGATTTGCGCTGAGCGGCGGGGAGCGTCAGCGCATCGCCATCGCACGGGCGATTCTTAAGAATCCGCCGATCCTGATTTTGGATGAGGCGACCAGTGCGCTAGACACCGTGACGGAGCGGCTGGTGCAGGATGCGATCAACAAGCTGATGGCGAACCGGACCACGTTCGCGATCGCACACCGGCTGAGCACGATCCGGAATGCGAATATGATCCTGGTGATGGATCAGGGAGCCATCATCGAGCGCGGTACGCATGAGCAGCTCTTTGCGTTGCGCGGGGCCTACCGCAAGCTGTGCGATATGCAGATGATGGAGTGACCGCAGCGCGGTGACGGAAGGTGTCTGGCGCGGGGGTGCCGGATGCCGGGAGGCGCGTGTTTCACCGAAGGGGGAACGGATGGGTGAACATAAAACGAGTCTGGAAAGACGCATATTCAGAGCGAGTATATTTGTTCTGATCGCGCACTCGCTTTTCAAACTGGCGGGTTTGATTCAAGCGAAAATGATGGGGCACTATTTGTCTCAGAGCACCTTCGATGTGGTGTCAGCCTTTGCTTTTGAGAACTGCATCTATATGGTGTTCCTCATTGGCGAAGAGGTGCTGGAGCCTTCATTTCTGCCCGTCTTCATGCGCGAGTTGGACGTCGAGTCCGAGAAAAGCGCTTGGACGTTCGCCAACACGGTGCTGACCCTGCAGTTTTTTCTTCTCATGGCCGTGGCCTGTTTTTTCGTCATGGCTCCGCACACGGTAGTAGAGCTTCTGACGAAGTGGAGGCCAGACAGCTCACCTGAGAAGTACGAGTTGGCTGCCAGAAGCGTCCGGACTCTGGCGCCTGCGGTAATCGGGCTCTCGATGGGCTCGACCACCTACGTGTTGCTCAACGGTTACAAGCGCTTCTTTCTGGCGGCGTTCGGAGATGCGGTCTGGAAATTCTGCGTCATCGTATTCCTGGTCGGAGGCGCGGTCTTGCTGCGCGATAAAGCGCAAATGCTGATGTGGGGCGTAGTGGCAGGTTCGCTCTGCAAGTTTGGCACGCATCTCTTCGGCCTGCGGGACAAGCTGCATTTGTTCCGGCCGACTTTCGCGTTCTCGCATCCGGCCTTCAAACGGCTCTGCTGGCTTGCGTTGCCTCTGCTCGTGGGGATCATCATGGCCAAAGTGCGCGACGAATACAACAACGTGTACGTGCTGAGCGCGCTGGACGAGTCGGGGCTGATGCAAGCCAACTCGATGGGACGCAAACTGCAGAGCACGCTCCTGTTTCTCGTGCCCTACACGCTCTCGATCGCGGTCTTCCCGTTCTTCTGCGAGCTGGTTGACAAAAACGACCACGCGAGCCTCGGGCGGTTGGTGACGAGGTTCGGCCGCATGTTGCTCTCCGTTTTCGTGCCGTTCGCTCTGTTCGTTGCGGTCGTGGCTGTGCCGCTCACGTCTCTGGTATTCAAGGGCGGTCATTTCGACGCGGTGGCGGTTCATCGGACGGCCGTTTCGCTCTCCTGCTATACGTTCATGCTTCCCTCAGCGGCTATCGAGATGCTGGTGATGCAGGCTTTTTTTGCGAACCGGCGCATGGTGGCGGTGGCTGTGACGGGGATCATTTTTTCTTCGATCAGCATCCTGATCAGTTGGTTTGGGCTTAAGGTGTGCGGCGGACACGATCTGCTGTTGCTCGCCTGCATCGCGGGCGGATTCACATTGTCGCGCATGCTCAAGTGCGTCGCGCTGGTCGAAATGCTGAAGAAGAACGCGCCGGTCTTTCCCTTCCTAGAAACCACGCTGTTTCTGTCGCGTCTACTGCTGGCGGCTGGGCTTGCTGCAGGTGTCGGCTGGGTGGTGCTATACAAGGTGGGTCCCGTGGCTGCACTGTCCGGCCGCATCGGCGACTTGCTCAAGTTGGGAGTGGCTGGCGCGGCGTTTGGCGGCGTCTATTTGGCCTGCGCATACGGGCTTCACATCGGGGAGTTGCACGAGCTATACGTGTTCGCACGCCAGAAAGTGCGGAAACGGGCTTGAGGCGCGAGGCGGGTTTGTATTAAACTTCCATTTCAATTAAACCAGAACAGGGTGCGCGTTGTCGCACGCAATACTTTAAGGAGTTTGACGTATGGGCATGTTGGATCAAGTGAAGCAGGCGATGCAGATGCGCAAGGAGGCCAAGCGCATTCAGGCCGAGATCGAAAAAATCACCTGCGAATATGCGAATGGCGGAATCACGTGTGTGGCTCGCGGCGACTTCACCATCGTGTCGATCAAAGTCACGCAGGAGGCGCTCAAAGAAGTGCTGGCCGGCAAGCCTGAGCGGTTCGAGACCATGCTCAACAACGTTGTCAATGGCGCTCTGAAGAGCGTCAAAAAACAGACGCAGGAAGCCATGGCAAAAATGATGCAGGGTTCGGGCATGGGCGACATGTTCGGAGGGTGATATCCGCATGGTTCCGCCGATCGACAATCTGATCCGGGCACTCGCCAAACTGCCGGGTTTGGGAAGACGTTCGGCCGAGCGCGCCGCTTTGGCGCTGATCCGAAAACCGGAGCTGTTGCTGGACACGTTGGCGGTTGCGTTGCGGGAGGCTCGGGCCACCGTCTGCTGCTGCCCCGTGTGCGGCGGATTCACATCGAAAGAGCAGTGCCCGTGCAAGCTCTGTGCCGATGAGGAGCGCGACGACGGGGTGCTCTGCGTGGTTGAGGAGCCGTCCGACATATTTTCGATCGAGCGCTCCGGCGGGTTCCGTGGACGGTATCACGCGCTCATGGGCAAACTTTCGCCTGCCAAGCAGACCGGTCCTTCGGACTTGCGTTTGCATGCGCTCGCCGAGCGCGTGGCGCGCGGCGGCGTGAAAGAGGTTCTCCTGGCTTTGAGCACGGACATGGAAGGCGACGCCACTGCCGGCTACATTGGCGAACTGCTGAAACCCTTCCGAGTGCGAGTGACGCGCTTGGCGTTCGGTCTGCCGGCGGACAGCGGGGTCGGCTACTCCGATCCACTGACGCTCAAGCGGGCGATCAGCGGACGCATCGCGTGCGACTGATTTGGAGGGGTGCGAGAGAGTCGATAGATTCGAGTGAATCGTAGGAGTCGATTGAACGACGCACTCGATTTGTTCGTTTCTGTCGATACTGAAGGAGTCGAGCATGGAGAACGAAACGGATTTGGCTGAGATTCTGAAGGGCGTGCAGATCCGTATTGCCGAAGCATGCGCCAAAGCGGGGCGTCGGCCGGATGAGATCGAAATCGTCGGTGTGACCAAGACGCACGGGCCTGATGTGGTCCGCGAGGCATGGGAGGCTGGCGTCCGCCGGTTCGGAGAGAACAAGGTGCAGGAGGCGGCCTGGAAAATCCCCGAGTGCGTGAGCGGCCCCGAGTGGCATCTGATCGGCCATTTGCAGCGCAACAAAGTCCGCGCGGCTTTGGAGCTGTTCTCCGTGATCCATTCGGTGGATTCAATACGCCTGCT
>CAYSXF010000137.1:0-8308 GCA_964434815.1 uncultured Lentisphaeraceae bacterium | reverse complement strand
GCAGTTCGAACAACGCCGTGCGCGTCTTCAGCGGCGAAGTCAACGGCCGCCGTGCAGACCTCTCGGTTTCTCCCGACTACACCTACATCGACGGACGCGGCACCTATGCGCGTTTCCCCGAAGGCGCGAGCGACGGCGTGGCCATCTGCCGCACGCTCACCAACGACCTCGCTGAGATCCTTCTGCACAAAACCACAGAAGCGGGCTTCCCCTTCGCCATCAAGGCGGCCGTCGCGCTGGACAAGGCCGGAGCAGCCATCGGCCCCGCAGAAGTCCGCACCGCGCGCGGCCTCAGCTACGTGCAACCCGTGAAGGACGCATTCTCCTACCGCATTTTCAGAACCGCGACGCCGCCTACCGTCGCACTTTCTTCTGAGCGCGATCAGGTCGTCCCAGGCGAACACTTAGTCGTTCGAGGCAGCGCTATGCACGAGGTCGTCATCCAGCTTGACGCCAAGCCCGGCATGCGTTTGTGGCTGACCTACGAGAACGCCTGGATCGACTTCACGGTGATTGACCCCATCCTCGCCGCCGCCACGGTCGAGAACGGCACGCTGCTCGTCCGCCCAGTCTCGCGTCTGCGCGCACCCTGCGCCGCGCGCCTGGTCTGCGAAGGCGTGGGGCATCCTTTCATCATGGAGCCCGGAACCAACGCTCCGCAGCGCCTCACCCTGCCGCCGGGCGCTTTGCTGTCCGAAGCGCTGACCTACTCGCTCTACCCCGACGCGTCGACCGGCATCGCGTTCATCACCCGCAAGCTGGTGCGGCAGGCGGACCGCACGCGGACGCTTCCGCTGTCCGGCACGCGCATCGCAGGCATCTGCCTGCGCAAAGGCAAGGAGATCCCGTTCGACCAGGCCACCGGCGCGCAGCTCTACACGGCGGCGAGTTCGACCTGCGGCGGCAGCACAAAAACAGGCGGCCTTTTCATGCACCCGCCCTACAAGAACGGCGTGGGCTACACGTTTGCACGCTACACGCTCACCGTTCCGCAGAAGCCCACCTTCTTCCGCTGCGCAGTCGGTAAGCAGGACGGCAGCGACCCCGGCGACGGCATCCTCTTCCGCGTAACCGTCGAGGACGCCGCAGGCAAAATCACCCAGATCGCCAGCCGCCTGGCCACGGCCCACGCCTGGTACGAACTGGAAGGCTGCCTCACGCCCTGGGCCGGACAGACGGTCACCCTGCGCCTCATCACCGACGTCGGCGATAAAGACAACAGCTCGGGCGACTGGGGCGCGTGGGCCGACCTCCGCCTCGAACCGCCCACACCGGCCTACGTGTGGTGCATGGAGGACTGAGCCAACCGGTGCATTAACCCAACTTCAGCGTAATTCAAATATATCCCTCAATGCAATCCACAAGCCTTTTCGCCAAAACACGGCGTTCTTGCTCCCCTCTCAGGCGAAATGGTACAGTGAATCTATGGATCGGACTCAACAGGAATTAAAGGATATCGAGGCGACTCAGGACCTGCTCGCGCGGGCGTTGATGCTCGCAGGTCTGGTGTCCCGTGTTTTCCGCGAAGCCGGCTGGGAACTTGTCGTCGTCGGAGGTTCCGCAGTCGAGTTCTACACCGAAGGCGCTTACATGTCCGGCGACATCGACTTCTGCCGCCAGACGCTCGCGCCCATTCCGTTGCGCCGCGCACAAGACCTGATGGCCCAACTGGGCGCCACCGGCGGCCCGCGCAGTTGGAAGGTGGCGGGACTCTTCGTGGATCTGCTGGGACTACTCGAGAACGAGTCCGTAACGCCCTGCCGCACGATCGCGTCCCCCTGCGGCGCGATCAAAGTCATCCCTGCGGAAATGGCCGTGGTGGAGCGGGCTCTGAGCGCCTTCTACCCCAAACCCGACAGCGAGGCAAAAGCCGTTGCAAAGAAGATGCTGGCTGTCTGCTTGAGCGGGGCTACCCCGGTCGATTGGAATGAGATCGAACGTCTGTCGCGCCTGCCCGCCTTCGACGTCGAGAAGGAACTGAGCGCGCTCAAAGCGGAGGTCGCCCGTGAACTCGGCACAACCGCTTAAGACTGACTGGACGTGGGATGAGTGGCAGCAGAGCCGCGCAGCCAGACGCGCCGCCGCCGACAAGATCGGCCCCGTTATCGTCCGCCGCAAGGAAAGCTCCTCTGACCGCAAACTGCGCACCGCCTTCAAAGATGAACGCGGACCCGATTTCAATAAAGGGTAGGGACGGTTCCCCGAACCGTCCGAGGATGCTTCGGAAAGGCGCTACCGATGGAATTAAGTTACGCATCTTCGTAAGACTCAGTCAAACAGCTCGTGGCAGCGTTTCCGGACGCGCACTTGCTCTTCTGCCGAGAGAGCTGAAAGCGGCACCGGAGTGTCTTCTGGACGGCGGGGCTTCTGATTGATGCGGTTGATCAGGCTCCAATTCCGCCTTATGACTCGACGTATTTCTTCACCGTGCGCCAATCGAGCCCGGTACGCTTAGCAACTTCTTCATAGCGTCCGTGCCGACCGAAGAGCCGCTTGCAGTAAGCGGCGGTGAGTTCCGCCACCGTGAGTTCGCCGCGCTCCAGCGCCGAGGCCAGTTCACCGCCAGACGACACGGCTCCGCTGTCGCCCTGATAGGTGCCTGTCAGAAGGATGCACCGCACCGCCTGTTCGAGTTCGCGCACGTTGCCGGGCCAGGCGTAGCCCGCCCCAAGCTCTTTGCGCAGAACTTCCATCACGCGGGTCTGCATCTCGCCGTTTGCCTCGCCGCACAGACGCTTGAGAATGTGCGACACCAGCGTGTCGAGTTCGGACGGCATTTCCCGGATGCGGCGGCACAGCGGCGGCACGACGATCTGGTCCGAGCAGAGGCGGTAGTAGAAATCGTCGCGGAACGTGCCCGCGCGGCGCAGGCTGTCGAGCGGCTTGTTGGTCGCGGCGATCACGCGGCCCTCGAACCTGAGCGCCTCGTGGCAGCCCACCGGCGAGAAGGTGCGCTGCTGCAAGACCTGCAAGAGCTTGATCTGGACCGGTTCCGCCACGTCGCCGATCTCATCGAGAAAGATCGCGCCGTGCGGACTGCACCGCGAGAAGACGCCGTCGTGCTTTTCAACCGCCCCGGTGAAGGCTCCCTTGCGGTGCCCGAACAGCTCGGACTCGATCAATGCCTCGGGGTACTGCGACAGGTTGATCGGCACGAACGCGCGGGTGAAACTTTCAGCGAAACAGTTGCGTGCCGGATTGAAAGGAATGAAACCGGAGCGCCCCAGCGCGAACGCGGCAGCCCCCTTGCCCGATCCCGTGTCGCCCAAGAGCAGCGTGGAGAAGTCCTCCATGCGGTTCCAGAAAAAACGCACATACCAGCGGCTGTCATGGGTGAAAATGTTGTTCCACAGCCGCTTCCGGAGCTGCTTCATGCAGGGGCTGTTGCCGACGAGGCTGTTCGAGATGAAGTAGAACGCGCGGCGGATCTGATAGAAAATCGCCACATACTGGCAAGCCTCATCGCGCGTGAAACCGTGGCGCGTCAGCGCGGCAAACACCTCGCCCGTAAACGCCGCAACGCACGAATCGTCCCCGGCAGCGATCTGCTGCTGGATCAGCGCATCGAACGGCTCGATCGTCCGATGGAACACCAGAAACAGAATGCCGATCGTGATGGCGCTCTGATCCTCACCGGCGTACAGCCGGCGGTCGACGCGCCCATCCGGAGCTAAGGCGCGCAACCGCTGTTCCAGCTCAGCCAGCAGTCGTTTCAGCACCTCGTCGAAATCGGATTCCGCGGCAAGACCGGCAGCCCGCCGGTCAGCATTCACCCGCTCGTCGCCGAACGGGTTAGCAAACGCAGAATTCGCGACGCCTTCGAAGAAGACGCGATCACGCTCCGACAGTTTCCTTATCGCTATCATGCATCCAGTGTACCATAGACCTGCATAGAGCGCATAGCGAAAGTCAAGACTGAGCCAGTCCTCCGCTCGTCTTTTCCGTCCGGCGCATCTCAGCCCTGGTGCGTTTGGCGTAACTTGTAGATGCGCTCCATGCGCACACCGATATCCTCAAATCCGATGTCCGCGCCGTACACATCCTTGTAATAATTGAATGCCTTCTCGATGTCGCCGGACTCTTCCGCGAGCACGCCCAGCTCGAACACAACCTTCTTTTTCAGATCGTCCATGATCGTCAGTTGTTCGTTTGCGGTCTCGAGCTGCATCACAGCCATGTCGCGCTGCCCCTTCTTCGCGAAGCACTTGGACAGATAGTAGAGCGCCTCGACGCGCTCTTTCGGGCTGCGCTGCGCCAACTGGAACTGGCCGATCGCGTCGTCGAAATACTCGTACTTGAAGTATTGCATGCCCAGTTCGAAACGCAGCTTAAGGTCGTTCGGATAACGCTGCACGCGCGAGCTCAGATCGTCGAAGACGAACTGGTTCATCTCTACATCCAGAGCCTGCGCTCCCGCCGCATCGCCAGCCGCTTTGAGAGCCTCGATCTTTCCCTCGTAGGCCGAGATCTTGGTCGCCGTGAGCATGCGGTCCAACTCCGGGTCGGACGCATTCACTGCGCGCGCAGCCTCCAGCGTTGCAACGGCCTCGTCAAACCGTTTGTTTTGCGTATACACACGCGCCAGAGCCCGGTAGAAATTGAGGTTGTTCGGCTCCTTTTCGAGCCGCGCCTTCGCCTCCTCGATCAGCGCATCAGCATCAGAGCCCGCCACGACAGCCTTGGCCTTCACATCCAGGCTCTTGGCCTGATCCTTGTCCGCAATCAGCTTGCGGTAGCCGTCCTTCTGGCCTGCTGCCTCCTCCCAGCCGGAGGCCATGGTCATGCGCGCCTCAGCGTCCTTTAGCTGCTTGAAGATGGTTTGATCGTTCGGCAGGAAGGCGTTCAGTTTGACATACGCGTCACGGGCCTTCGTGTAATCACCCACGACCATATAAAAATCGGCGACCCGGCGCAGCAGAAGCATGTCGTCAGGATTGTTCTCATAAGCCGCCTCGACCGTAAAGAGCGCCGCGTCAGGATGGCCCGCCGCGTCCGCCACCTCTACCGCCAGCTCCACGTTCTGCGAATGCAGCGGGTTCATCGCCAGCAGCTTCTCGCATTCGAGCAGGGCCGCCTCGGTCTTTCCGGCCTTCAAGAGCCCCTTGATCTTCATCCGCAGCAGCATGGCGCTGAACTCCTGCACCTGCGTCGCCATCTTGCTCTTTTTCTCTTTGCGGAACTTGGCTATCTGCGCCGCACGCAAGAACTTACGCGCCCGCGAAAAGCCGGGTGTCAGCGTCACACACTGCATCAAAAGGTCGATTGCGATATCGTAGTTATTACGCTCAAAAGCTGCCACGCCTTTGTTGAAGAAGTTCTGCGCCTGTTGCGCTGCCTGATCTGGTCTCTCGCCTGCCATAATTAATTCCCGCTTTGCGATACCTAAACACGTTTTAAAACAGTGAGTTATTATACGCCGCTGCCTCCCTTCCGTCAAGGAAGCACAGGGGCACTTTTTTGGGCACCTTTTCTGGCGGTCAGAAGGCGAAGGGCAATGCAGGCGCAACAGGCCGGAATGCGGCTAAAAACGACACCGAAATGCAGAGGAGCCGTTTTGCGTTCCGGTGTCGGGAAAGCGAGCCAACAGCCTATCGCACCAGGATCTCGGTGCCTTTGGCCGCAATCTTAAGCATCACGGAGGTATCCTGTACGTACAGCCCGAACGTGTAGCCGGACGCGTGAGGAGCGGCTGACACATCCAGACTCCACGACGTGATGTTCGACGCACCGCTCAGAGTGCCGCCTGCGGCCAACACCTTGAAGACCCCGCCGCGCGCCTCGCCCAGGATCACCGTGCCCCGCGTGGAAAGCGAAACGTTGCCTGTCACGCCGACCGCCGCCACGCCCGCCGCGGGCAGTTGCGCCAGCCGGATTACCGTGCCAGTGCTCGCCGACGCCTGGTAGTAGTCCAGGTAAAGGTTGCCGCTGACCGCCAGACCTGCCGCCGTGGGTGCCAGTTCGCGGGCCAGGACGCTCGCGCCGCTCACCGTGCCGGAACCTTGCAGCACGGCCAGGTCGCTCCCGTCGCTGCGATACTGCGATACGGTCCGCGCGAACCACTTCCACGACAGGTACGCGTCGTTGTCACGGTTTTGCGCCGCAGTCAGCGCGTTGGTGTAGACCAACACCTCGCCCAGCCGCTGACCGCCGGAACGGTTGCCATAACCGCCGCCCACGCGCTCACTGGCGAATGCCGCTGCCCACGTCGGACCCGTCGTCCGCAGCGAGAGCAGGTGGTAGTCCGCCGAGGGGAACCCGTCGGTGAAGCCCGGCGCGGCCATCTGCACGCCATCCATGTAAGTGGTGCCGTCAACGATGTTTTTTTGCAGCTCGCGCGTGTAGAAGCGCGTGCCGGACCAGAGCGGCGTGCGGTAATCCCCGTAGCCGTAGTTGTTGGTGTAGATGCCAGTGGTCTGGTCGCTGTAGCGGAAGTAGTCGATGTGCCCACCGTTGTAATCGCCCAGCATCTGGCCGCCGCCGTTCTGCGCGCCGATCACCCAATGCACGGCCTGCACGTTGGTCAGCCGCGCCGACCAGGTCATGCCTTTCTCGTGCGTCGCGTTCGTGCCGATCATTCCAAAGTCCACCACGGGCAGCCCGTTCAAGGCGCCCGGCAGCACCGCCGGCATATTGCTCGACGTGGCGTACATCAGCCCCGGCGTGCCGTCGCGCACCGTGCGTTTGTCGGACCACACCAGCTTGTTCTGCGCGTTGGTGGTCAGCGAGCCGCTCTGGCTCGCGTCCACCCAGAAGGTCGGCGACACGACGGGGTTGGTCGGCACCAGATAGATGCGGTCGTTGCTGATGTTCAGCGCGCCACCCTGGTTGGCGAGGACGCCGTCGTAGCCGTTGAGGTTCGGGACCGTCAGCGTGCCTCCCGCCGCGACGGTCACCGGGCCGTTGCCCGTCAGAGCCGCGGCCGTGAGGGTCTTGCCCGCCGCCACGCTCAGCGCCGTGCCTTCCAGCCGCAGCGTGCCTGGCACGCCCAGGCTTTCGTTCACGTTCACAGAGCCGCGCACGAACGTCACGCCGTTCGAGAAGGCCTGCCCTACCACGTTAAGCGTCAGTGCGGAGCCCGCGCCCAGATCGATCCGCGCGGCGGACTCCACGTCGAACAGCGCCGGCGTCAGCACCGTGCCGTCCGGCAGAATCAGCCCCTGGTTCAGAATCGAAAACCGCTGGACATTCGAGATGCTGCTGAGCACCTGGAGCGTCCCGCCCAGAAGTACCACGCGCCCGCCGGTCGTGGTCGCGAGCGTCCGCACCGCGGTGGTCACATTGGGCGGGAAAGCCACCGAGCAGTCTCCCGACGGGGTCAGATTGACGACGTTCAGTGTGCCGTTAGTCGGAAGGGTGAGCGTTCCGACAGTATGGATCAGGTTGCTCACCGTCGCCGAAACTCCGGACGCCAGCGTGATCGCTCTTGGAGGCTGCGTATCCGTGCGCAGTGTGCCCACCGTCAGTTGCCCGCTGCCCGTCACGCTGACGCCGCCGTCAATCAGATCCACGAGTGGGATCACCGGATTGGCAAAGGTGCCGCATGCGAAGGCGAAGGAGGCTCCCGTCACGTTCACCTGACCGCCAATATTCAGTGTCCCCGTCCCCGATCTGGTCAGCGCGCCGTTGCCGTTGAAAAGGCCGATCTGCACGTTCCGCCCGCCGTTGTCAAGGTTCAGCGTCTGATTGCCCTGGTTCATCGAGAAGGTGTTCGCCACGACCGACAGGTTGCCTACCAGATTCAGCAAGCCCGCTGATCTGATCGCATCGTTCGTGATCTGCAACAAACCCGCGCCCACAAAAGCCAGCACGTTGGTACCCGCGAGATCCATGCTGTTGATCTTGAGCGTGGTCGCACCCGAGATACGCAGGGCACCGGCCGAATTCCACGACCGAATCGTCAGAGGCACGCTGGAGCAGGCCAGCGTCAGGTCGTCGCCCGCCGCCGTCGCCGCCCCGCCGACCTCGACCGACGTCCCGCCCGCCACCGACACCGTGCCGGTTCCCGACAACGCGCCCAGCCACAGCGCGCCCGCCGACGCCGTGTCGAGCGTCACCGTGACGCCGTTCTGAACGCGAAGCTCGCCCACGTCGTACGGCAGCCCGGTTCTTGCCACATTGCACAGTACAACGCCGGTGGCGGAAACCGTCAGCCGCTCAATGCGGTCGACTCCCGAGAGATAGTTGGTGGGCGACAGGTTCGGCGCAGCCGCCTGCAGTTCATTGACGATCACCTTGCCGCCCACCACTTGGAACCGCGCGGCTGCGCTGCCGATGCGCACCGTATTCGCCCGCACCGAGGTGGCAAACC
>CAYSXF010000136.1:0-8353 GCA_964434815.1 uncultured Lentisphaeraceae bacterium | reverse complement strand
AGGAACTCAATAAACTCGCAGCCTGAAAACGTTCGTTTGATCTTGCAAGTCACCAAAAAGTGCGGTCACCCTTCCGCTGTGAGAACCAGCACCCAGTCGATCGGATGAAGCTGGCCGGGCGGGGCGATCCGCAGTTCGCCCGTATTCTCGCTGACCTTCAACGTGATCGGCGCCGCTGCGGAAAGCATCGAAGGCAGCAGCAAACTCAAAAAACCGTACACGCGGCGCATGGAACACACTCCACTTAACCTCTGAAGTTTGGAACGGCGAAGAACCCGCCCAGAAGGACTTCGCCTCCGCCTCCTCGCGCGAAAAGCGGATGGCGTTCTGCCTGATCTCATCGCATATCGGCTACACAGGCTCGAGGGAATTACATGAGACTTGTTTACGATATCACACCCTCGCCGCTGGCGTAAAGCGAGCCTTCGTGTAGCGGGCCGTCGCCGCCGCTGTCCCTTCCAAAATGAGGCCACTAGGCCCCATATCGGTGGTTGACTCTAATTACAATCGTCGCATAATACACTGCATCCTTATGAATATGACAAATTCTTATCGAGCCCTTGAATCGGGCGCAGTTCCCTCGCCCGAGGCAACGCAGGCAGAGTCGCCGCTGCGCTGGATCGGCGTGTGCTCCTTCACCTACTTTTCGGCCCAAGTGCTCGCCTTCCAGTTTCCCGGTTCTTTCGGCCTCGTCTCCGCGATCTGGCCCGCCGCCGGCATTGCGCTCGCCGCCCTTTTGCTCAGCCCGCGGCGCCTCTGGCCCGCAACGCTCGGATGCCTGTTTGCAGCCGGACTTGCGGCCAACCTGACGACGCCCCGGAGTTTCGCCGTTAGCGCGGGGTTCATGACCGCGAACATCTGCGAAACGGCGGCATGCGCCTGGCTGATCACCCGGATGTGCGGGGACCATGTCCGTTTCGATCGGATACGTGAGGTTCTGGCCCTGACCGCCGCCGCCTTTTTCATCAATGCCGCAACCTCTCTGCTTGGCGCGGCGACCGCCTGCATCGCCTATGGTTCGCCTTTCGCGATGTCGTACCGAACCTGGTGGATCGCGGACGGGCTGGGACTGCTGCTCGTCACGCCGCTGATCGCGGCCTGGGCGGACACGGGGCGACCGAGGAAAACGGTGCGGTGGCGGCGGGCCTGCGAGACGGCGTGCCTGTTCGCTCTCGGCGGGGCCGCCACTTGGCTTTCGTTCGGCCACAATATGGCGGGAAGCTTTATCGAAGTGAAGCCCTATCTGCTGCCGGTCTTCGTCATCTGGGCGGCACTCCGCCTCGGCATACGCTGCACCGCAACGCTTCTGGCCGCGTTCGCGGTGGTCGCCATCGCATGCACGGCGGCGGGCATCGGCCCCTTCCCTTTGGGCGGGACGGACTCGCCCCAGCGCCTTTATTCTGTTCAGGTTTTTCTCGGATTGCTGGAGCTGACCGGACTGCTGCTCGCAGCCTCGGTGGCCCAGAAGCGAAAGGTCAGCGCACTGCTGAATGCGGTTGTGGAGGGCTCGCCTGACGCGATTTATGTGAAAGACAGGCAGGGCCGTTATGTGCTTTTCAATTCGGCGGCGGCGCGGTTCGTCGGCAAGCCTGCCGCCGAGGTGCTCGGCAAGGACGACACCGAGCTTTTCCCGCCCGACGTGGCGAAATCCGTGATGCAGCAAGACCGGGCCGCCATGGCGTCCGACGATCTCACATGTTTCGAAGAGTACATCATCGGCGGGGCTGGCGAACCGCTCGCCTTTCTCTCGACAAAGGGTTTGCTCCATGATGAGGAAGGGGAGGTCACCTGCCTGTTCGGCATCTCCCGCGACATCACTGAGCGCAAGAAGACGGATGCCTATAGCGCCATGAGCATGCAAGTCCTGCAGATGCTCAACGGCCCGGGCAGCCTGCGCGAATCAATCGGGCGCGTCCTTTCTTTCGTGAAGGCGCAAACCGGTATTGACGCTGTGGGCCTTCGCCTGCAAGACGGCGAGGACTTTCCCTATTTTGCACAGGAAGGCTTCTCAGAGGATTTTCTTCTGACAGAAAACACCCTGGCCGAATGCGGCCCTGACGGCGAGATCTGCCGGGACAAAGACGGTAAAGCCTGTCTGGAATGCGTCTGCGGCCTGGTCATTTCCGGCAAGACCGATCCGGCCCATCCGCTCTTCACGCCGGGCGGCAGCTTCTGGACGAACGATTCAGCCCCGCTGCTCGATCTTCCCTCCGACCAGGACCCGCGGCATCATCCGCGCAACGAGTGTATCCGCCACGGCTACGCCTCCATGGCCCTCATTCCTGTCCGCAACAAGGGGCGCATCGTCGGGCTGCTCCACCTCAACGGCCGGCGCAAGGGGTGCTTCACCCTCGCCTCCGTCAAAATTCTGGAAGACCTCGCCTCGCACATCGGAGAGGCGCTGGCGCGCATACAGGCGGAAGAGTCGCTGCGGGCATCTGGGCATCTCCTCGAAGGGATCATCAATGCGATACCCGTGAGGGTCTTCTGGAAGGACAGGAGTCTCGCATACCTGGGTTGTAACGCAGCCTTCGCACGCGATGCGGGATTTGCCGAACCGAAGGACCTTATCGGGAAAGACGATTACCAGATGGGGTGGCATGCGCAGGCGGATTTGTATCGCGGCGATGACCGGGCGGTTATCGAAAGCGGTTCCCCCAAGCTTCTCGTCGAAGAACCCCAGACAACCCCGGAAGGGAACACCATCACGCTTCTTACGAGTAAGTTGCCCCTGCGCAATGCGCAAGGAGAGACTTGCGGCATACTCGGCATCTATCAGGACATCACCGAACACAAGCGTAACGAGGCGGAAATTCAGAAAATTCAGAAGCTTCAAAGCGTCGGTACGCTGGCAGGCGGGATCGCGCACGATTTCAACAATATTCTGCAGGGGCTGTTCGGGAACATCGCTCTGGCCATGAACGACCTTCCCAAGGAACACCCAAGCTACGCATTTCTTGAAGAGGCGGATAGATCTATGACCCGCGCGATCCGGCTGACCAAGCAGTTGCTGACCTTCTCTAAGGGCGGGGAGCCGGTAAAGGAAATTGTCAGCCTGGGAAAGATGGCCGAGGAAGTCGCGCGGTTCGACCTTACCGGCAGCCCGGTGAGCCTGGCTTGCCGGTGCGCCGAAGGCCTGTGGCCGGTCAACGCGGACAGGGGCCAGATCCAGCAAGTCATCTCCAACCTCGTCATCAATGCCCGCCAGGCCATGCCCAAAGGCGGGCATCTGTCGATTACGCTCGAAAACGCCGACCTCTCTGAGGAATCCGTCCCCACCCTCAAGCAGGGCCGATACGTCAAAGTCGTTGCGCAAGACGATGGTGACGGCATCAGCCCGAAGGTGATCGACCATATATTCGACCCCTATTTCACCACCAAGCAGACCGGCAGCGGGCTTGGCCTGGCCACGGTATGGTCTATCCTCGCCAAGCACGGCGGCCACATCGGCGTTGTTTCGCAGATGGGTCAGGGTGCGACCTTTACTTTCTACCTGCCCGCCTCGGATACCCCGCAGCCGGAAAAAGTGCCGCCGCCCGCCGGGGAAACCTGCCCCCCGGCACATGCCCGGCCCGCCCGAATCCTTGTGATGGACGACGACGATTCGGTCTGTAGGCTTGCCGCGAAAATGCTGGCCCGCTGCGGGTATTCCGTCGCGACCGCGCCTGACGGCAGGGAGGCCGTCGGAATGTACAGAAAGGCGCTGAGGGCCCAAGAGCCTTTCGACGCGGTCATCATGGACCTGACCATCCCCGGCGGGCTCGGCGGAAAAGAAGCGATCAATGACCTTCTGGCGATCGACCCCGGCGTCAGGGCCATCGTCTCCAGCGGTTACGCCGGAGACCCGGTGATGGCAAACTTCGAGGACTTCGGGTTCAAAGGCATCGCCGCGAAACCCTACACGCAACAAGAACTTCGCGAAGTCGTGGCGCGAGTGCTGAAATAAGATTTCGCTGACTCACACCCTATCGCACGTGCGCCACCGCCGCCCACATCTCTGTGATGAGCTGGGCAAGTTGCCCATGATACGACTTCGCGCCCCAAGAACCTCAACTCGCAAACAACTCGCGTGTGCGGTCTGTCGCCGTGACCTGTCGCAGTGTTGCGGCTGCATGCCCGGACTGATATGATACGAAGTAAGGATATCCAAACAAGGCAACACCCATGGGCACTCGATCACATCAGGAGAGCGGTTCGGCGGGCCATCGGTTTCCGCCGCTCTCGCGTGCGTTGGCCTTGTTGTGGGCGCTTTCGGGTTTCTCGGTTCTGACCCTGGAAACGGTCTGGATGCGGGAGATCGCGCTGCGCGCGGGCAATACCGCGGTTGCCTCCACGCTGGTGATCGCGGTGTTCTTTGCCGCGGCGGCGTTCGGCAATCTGCTGGGCGCGCAGTGCGTTGCCGGACGGCCGCACGCCTTGCGCTTCTACGGCTGCTTCGAAACGGCCGCCGCCATTTTCGCCGCAGGCTTGTTTGCTCTCAACCGCTGGCTTTGGACGCAGGGGGCCGTCTTTCCGGAAGGATGGGCCGGGCCCGTAGCGGCAGCCGTGCTGCTTGTCGGACTGCCGTCGTTTCTCTCGGGCGCGTCGTTTCCGTGTTTGGCCGAAACGTTTGTGGAGGACGCTGACCATCGGACGGCGACAGGCGGTCTGTTCTACGGCATGAATCTGCTGGGCGCAGGACTCGGCGTGGCAGCGGGCGGCGTGTGGCTTCCGTGGCACCTGGGGACGCATGGCGCTTTCTGTGTGGCCGTGGCTGTTCAACTCGCGGGTGGCTTGCTGGCGTGGCGCATCGCTGCGCCTGTCGTGCATATGCCGAAACCGGCCGCGTCCGTTGCCGCTCCCGAGACTCTTCCCGGTTGGTTGGGTTGGGCCTTGCTCGCCGCTTCGGGACTCTTGTCGCTGGCTGCGCAGACGCTGCTGATCGTATGGGTGCGTCAGGTGCTTGAAGGTTCCCTTTACGCCGTGTGCGGCGTTCTCGCGACGTTCCTCTTCGGACTCGGCATCGGCGGTTTGTTTGCCGCAGCCCTGCGCCGCAAGGGCTACCACGCTTCGGGCTTGCTGATGTTTTTCTCCGGAGCTGCGGCGCTGCTGCTGGCGCTCGTTCCGGTCGAAGGCCGCTGGCTGTGCGCGCGGGAGATCCTGCTGACGGCAGCAACGCCTTCCGGGCTTTTCATACAGGCGCTGGCCGGATGTGCGGCAGTGCTTTTGCCTCTGACGTTTTGTCTGGGCGGCGTTTTCCCGGTGGCTTGGGAACTGGTTCAAACGCGCTCGTCGAGCGAGGGCCGTGTGCTCGGTGCCGCGATGGCGCTGAACAAGCTGGGAGCCGCCGCAGGCACGGCGCTGGGTCTGTTCGCACTCTTGCCGCTGTTTGGACTGACGCACGGCACGGTGCTGATCGCATGGGGCTATCTAGCCGTCGCGTGCCTGCCGGCTCTGCTGGCGCGCAGGTTGTCCGGGGGACGTGCAGTCGGTCTCGCCCTAGTCGTGGGGCTGTGCCTGTGGCAAACGGTGAGGCCTGAGCCCACGTTGGGGATCGCAGCGGACGAACGCGTGCTGTCGTCGTCGGCAGGCGCATATGGCCCCGTGGCGGTGGTGGAAAACCGTGTGAGCGGCTCGCGGCAGATTCTGCTCAACAGCCGGCAGCGCCTCAGCGGCACGCGTCGCGCGCTGGCGTCGCAGCGCTGTCAGAGTTGGGTGCCGCTGCTCTTCTGCCGCAACCCGGAACGCGTGGCCACCGTCGGCATGGCCGCAGGCATCTCAGCGGCTGCGGCGCTGGATTTTCCGCTGAAGGAACTTCATTCCATCGAGTTGGTGCCGGAGGTGGTCGGCGCGGCGCAGGCGCAGTTCAGCGCATGGAACGCCGCACTCTTTTCAGATCCACGCTCGCACGTGTACACGGCGGACGGGCGCGCGAAGCTCGCCTTCCACGACATGAAGGCCGGCCGGGTGATCGATGTGTATACGGCGGACGGGCGCGCGAAGCTCGCCCAGTTGAAAGGCGGCTTCGACGCGATCATCTGCGATCTGTTTTTTCCGGGTGAAGAGGGTACGGCCAACCTGTACTCGCGCGAGTTCTTCGATCTGTGCCGCCGTCGGCTGAACGCGGGAGGGGTTTTCTGCCTATGGCTGCCGTGTTATCAGCACACGCCCGAGACCGCCGGCATGGTCATCCGCACCTTCACAGAGGTTTTCCCCTGCGCGGTGGCGCTTCGTGCGAACACGGATCCGTTGCAGCCGGTGATCGGCTTGCTTGGCGCCAACGCGCCGCTCCCGATGTCGAAAGCGTTTCTCACCGCGCAGCTCGGCTCGCCAGCCGGAAAGCGGCTTGCAGCGCAGTCGCCTTTCTTCCGCTCTGCCGACACGGCGCTGCTATTGTTCGTGGCGGATCTGCATTCGGCGTCGCCCGGCTTTGGCGAATTTCCTGTGACCACCGATGATCGTCCGCTTTTCGCTTTTCTCGGTCCGCGCCAGCCGCGCGGCAAAGAGAGACTCTACGGTTTTCCGCTGCTCGAGTGGATGGGCAAACGCGCCCTGCGGCCTGTATATCCGTCGTGCGACCTAGGTGGGATGCCACCCGATCTGCTGTTGGCTGCGATCCGTGCGGGAAATTACACGTATGCCGCTGCGGCGGCCGACGTGCTTCTGCCGGGCGATCCGCGTTCGTCCGAAGTGCGGCAGCGGCAGGTGGAAGGATATCTGCGGCAGGCGGCGGCAATCTGTCCCGCGGCCGCGATTCCGCTCGCGGACTGGACCGGTTTGGAAACAAGCCAGCCGCCAGCGGAGCGGGAATGAACGATAGGATAACTCGAACGCCGAACGCTGAACATCGAACGCCGAACTTCGAAGTTATGGACAAGTGAGTGAGCGACGGAAAGGAGCCTGAGATGAGAAAATGTATATTGTCTTTCGTGTGTCTGGGCGGTGCGGCCTGGGCTGCTGCCTCCGAGCCGGCCCGGATGGAGCCTGCGGGCGGCTGGCAGGTGAAGGTGGCCTGCGGCGAGGTGTCCGCCGTGTTGGCCGTCGATCCGCCTGACATCGTGACCGTGACCGATGAGAGGTACGACACGCTGGCCGTTTTTCAAGGTCCGGTGTGGCGGCGCGGCACGCCGCTGCTTGGCACCAAAGCCGAGGCGTGCAGTGTGGCGGATGCGCTGGACCCGTCGTCGCTGGCCGTGCGCGACCGGCCGGGCGCGGGCGCGAAAACGTACGCGCTCGGCAAGGACTACCAGCTCGAGCCGCGCTGGGGCGGGTTCGGCCGGCTGGAGGGCGGCGCGATCGCGGCGGCTCAGCCGGTCTTTGCGACTTACCGCTATGCGATGATGCGGCTCGACAGTGTGGTGCTGACTGCGGACAAGAAGCTGGCGCTGCGCAAAGGCGTGCCGCATGTGGCCACGCCGCGTCCGCCCGATCTCGCGCCGGGCGAGACCCGCGTGGGCAACGTCTGGCTGCCGGGCCGCGCGGAACAGCTCACGCCCGCGATGCTCTTCCCTATTCTCGAGTCTGCCTATCCTGCGCAGCCGCACGTCGGTCCGTTCGCCGCAGAGCGTCTGCTACCTAAGACGCTCGCGAAACTGCAAAGCGGAGCGCCAGTTAGGGTTCTCGCGTGGGGTGACAGCGTGACCGAATGCGTGTATCTGCCGTTCGAGAAGAAGTGGCAGGAGCAGTTCGCGGCGCGGCTGCGCGAGCGTTTTCCGAAAGCCGGCATCGTGATGCTCTCGGAGGGCTGGGGCGGCCGTACAACCACGGCCTATCGCAACGAGCCGCCCGGCAGTCCGCGCAACTTCGCTGAGAAGGTGCTGGCGCTCAAACCGGATCTGATTGTGTCCGAGTTCATCAACGACGCGTCGATGGACGAGGCGGCCGTGCTCGACAATTACGGCGCGATCCAGAAGGAATTCAAAAAAATCGGCGCGGAGTGGGTCATTCTCACGCCGCACTATTCTCGGCCCGACTGGATGGGACTCAAGCAGGAGCGTGAGATCGATCATGATCCGCGTCCCTACGTGCGCGGCGTGCGGCTCTTCGCGGAGAACAACCGCGTCGCTCTGGCGGACGCTTCGCTGCGCTGGGGTCGGCTCTGGCGGCAAGGCATACCCTATTCAACGTTGCTGATGAACAACATCAATCATCCCGATGAGCGCGGCATGAAGCTGTTTGCGGACGCGCTGATGGAGCTGTTCCCGTGAAGATGAATTTTGAAACTGGAAGCTGGAAACTCGGACTCGCTCTGGGTTGCGCAGCACTGTGTCTGGCTGTCACGGCAAAGGCAGAGGTGAGCGTCGATGCGCAAGTGCCGGCGGGAAACATCGTTTGCGAGCGTGTCGAGAGCGATCAGGTCTACGTGCATCAGGAA
>CAYSXF010000135.1:0-8379 GCA_964434815.1 uncultured Lentisphaeraceae bacterium | reverse complement strand
GGGTCCACGCAGGCGATCAGGCGGCCGCCGCGCAGCACGAACTGGTCGATCGCGAAGAGCGTCTTGTCCGAAAGCTCTTTCGGATGGATCACGACCAGCGTTTTGACATCCGCCTCGATCTCGTCCGAGTCAGCCTTGACCTCGCGGACGGTGTAGTCCTTGCGCAGGTCTTTGAAGGCTGTCCATCCCTCGTCGCGCTGCTGGCGGCGCTGCATCATCATCATCGGGTTCTGCGGAGCGCCGAGCACGCTGAGGCTGCTCATGACGCCGATCACGGGCTTCTCCGGCCACGCCACGCGGGTGATGAGGCGGGTGACATCATACTCCAGCGTCGCCTCGGTGCGCGGGTTGAAGCCCGGCAGCACCTGCTCGTTCTCGCCGCAGACCGCGACGAGGCCGAAATAGACGGGCTGGCCGAACGGGGAGGTCTGCTGCGGCTCGATGCCATAGCGCTGCGCCCACTCCTCGGAGTCCGAATCGGGCTTGGGGTCGTAGGCTTCGAGCGTCACATGGCCTTTGCCCGCAATCTCGTACTCCTTGAGCAGATCTTGCACTTGAGTCGCATAGGTTTTGAGGCCCATGAGCATGTCGGCAGAAGTGGAGCTGAAGTAGAACTTGAGCACCACATCGTTTTTGAGTTTGCCGAGAACCTGGCGGGAGCCGTGCGAGAGCGTGTACAGTTTCTCGCCGGTCAGATCCGCGCGGATGCGCAGATTGGCGATGATCAGGTTGGCGGCGCCGATGATGACCAGCAGGAGCGCAAGCCCTGCCGCACCGGAGCCGATGCGCGAGAAGGTTTTGTTCTTAATGTCAGACATAACGAAACTCCTTAATCGAAAGGGCTCAGGAAGCCTTGCGGTTGTCGGTGACAACGTGCGCGGCGGCCAGCATGAAGACCATCACGCCGACGTAGTAGCCGATGTCGTAGAAATCGATCACGCCGCGCCGCATGGCGTCGAAGTGCTGCATCAGGCTGCACGAGGCGACGGCGTTGACCACGCCGGCGGGGACGCCCCAGCCAGAGACGGCGTTGATCACGGGATCGAAGCCGATGATCAGCATGAACAGGCAGATCGCGAGGGCGATCACAAAGCCGATCACCTGGCTGCGCGAGAGCGCGGAGGCAAAGACGCCGACCGCCACACACGCTCCGGAGAGCAGGAGCGAGCCGAGGTAGCCGCAGATGATCGCGCCCATGTCCGGGCTGCCCAGCCACGCGGTTGTCAGGACGATCGGGAAGGTGAGCCCCAGCGCGATGCCGATGAAGGCCCAGGCTGCCAGGAACTTGCCGACCAGCGTCTCGACCAGCGTGACCGGCAGGGTCAGCAGCAGCTCGATCGTGCCGGTGCGGCGCTCCTCCGCCCACAGGCCCATGGTGGCTGCGGGCACCAGCAGAAGGTACACCCACGGGTGCCAGAAGAAGAACGGCGTCAGGTTGGCCTGGCGGCGCTCGTAATACATGGTCACGCCAAAGGTAAGGAACCCGACCAGCACCAGGAAAGCGACGAGAAAAACATACGCCACCGGCGAGTCGAAGTAGGCTTTGAATTCGCGCTGGAAAATGGTCTTGATGTGTTTCACGTTAGACATGGGCAGGGCCCTCCGTCATGGTCAGGTTGCGGAACACCACATCGAAGCGTCCTTGGGGATCTTTGGCCCGCAGCTCAGCGGGAGTGCCGTTGGCAACGACTTGGCCTCCGGAGATGATGATCGCGCGGGTGCAGACCGCGTCGACCTCTTCGAGGATGTGAGTCGATACGATGATCGCTTTGTCGGCGGCCATCTCTTTGATCATCTCGCGAACCACGAACTTCTGATTGGGGTCTAGACCGTCAGTCGGCTCGTCCATAATGAGAACCTGGGGATCGTGCATGATGGCTTGGGCGAAGCACGTGCGCTGGCGGTAGCCTTTCGAGAGTGTCTCGATGGTCTGCTTGCGGACGTTTTCGAGGCGGCTCTTAACGATCACGCTTTCGACCTTCTCTTTCAGCACCCTGCCTTCGAAGCCGCGTATCTTGCCGATGAAGGTGAGAAAATCTGTCACGGTCATGGTGTGATAACTTGGCGCGTTTTCAGGCAGATAGCCGATGCAGCGCTTGGCCGACACGGGATCAGTAGTGATGTCGTGCCCGCAGATCACGGCGGTGCCTGAGGTAGGCGGGATGAACCCGGTGATCATGCGCATGGTGGTGGACTTTCCCGCGCCGTTTGGCCCGAGAAAGCCAAGGACTTCGCCCTTATCCACTGTGAAAGAGACGCCTTTCACGGCCTGGATCGTGCCGAAGTTTTTCTTGAGGTTACTTACGGTCAGCATCCTGATTCCTCTTTTTGATGGTTGTCATAACATCCAGCCGTCCGCCGGCCGGATGACAAAAAGTCTCTCCGCAACCCTAAAATGTGCGGCGCGGCTTGTAAAAGTAGCAAAAGTTGTGCCATCGTGTCCATGCTTTGCGTTAAAAGGGCAGGTTGTGCTCTTTGATCTTGCGTTGGATCGTCCGGCGCGACAGTCCGAGCTGGTCGGCTGTGAGGGTGCGGTTGCCGCTGTTCTGCTGAAGCCGGTTTTCGAGCACGGCGCGCTCAAGCTGGTCGAGGGTCATACCTTCCGGGATCGAGAGCGCACCTGTCGAAGCCGCGGCTGCGGGCCGCGGCGGGCCGCCGGGCAGGGACACCGATTCAGATGAGAGCACGCCGCCGGGGGACAGCAGAACGGCCGACTCCACGATGTTGCGGAGCTGCCGCACATTGCCCGGCCAGTCGTAGGCGTCGAGTGCGGCGTAGAAATCCGGGCGCACGGTGGTGATGTGCTTGCCGTTTTCCGATGCGGCGCGGGCGATGAAGCGGTCAGCCATGTGGCGGATGTCCTCTTTGCGGCTGCGCAGCGGCGGCACGCGCAGGGTGACGACGTTGAGGCGGTAGAGCAGGTCCTCGCGGAACGTGCCCGCGGCGACCATGGCTTCGAGGTTCTTGTTGGTGGCGGAGACGAGGCGCACGTTAATTTTGATCACCTCTTTGCCGCCCACGCGGCAGATCTCGCGCTCTTCCAAGGCGCGCAGGAGTTTGACCTGAACGGAGGTCGGCGCGTCACCGATCTCATCGAGGAACAGCGTGCCGCCGTCCGCGCGCTCGAACGCGCCTTTATGGATGCCCGCCGCGCCGGTGAACGCGCCCTTCTCATGGCCGAACAGTTCGGACTCCAGCAGGGTCTCTGCGAACGCGCCGCAGTTGACCGCCACGAAAGGGCCCTGCGCCCGCTTGGAGTCCACATGCAGCGCTCGCGCGACCAGCTCCTTGCCGGTGCCGCTCTCGCCTGTGACGAGGACCGTCGCTCCGGAGTCGGCCAGCGCCTCGATCTGGGAGATGACCGCCTTCATGCCCGGTGATTCGGCGATGATCGAGGTTGAGGCGAAGCGTTCGCGCACCGACTGAGAGAGCTTGTCGACCTGGCGGCGAAGACGCGAGGCCTCGTAGGCGCGGCGCAATTTGGACTGGATGTCGTCGAGGTCGAGGGGCTTGGTGACGTAGTCGTACGCGCCCTCGTGCATGGCGCGCACGCCGGACTCCACGGAGCCGTAGGCCGTCATGATGATGACCGGCACGGCGGCGTCCAGTTTGCGCAGGCGCGACAGCACTTCCAGACCGTCGATGTCCGGGAGCACAAGGTCGCTCAAAACCACGTCCGGAACCTGCTGGCGGAAGAGGCTCACGCCAGCCACGCCGGCCGCGGCGCAGACGGTCTTGAAACCGGCATCGGCCGCGGCTTCCATGACCGAGCGGGCGTTGTCGGGATCGTCTTCGATGATCAGGAGTGTGGGGGTGTCGTTCATAGGAAAGGGGGATTTAGGATTGAGGATTGAGGATTTGGGCGCTGGGAGTTGGGGCGACCGGCCGGTCGCCCGTACTTGTTGGGATGGCTGGCAGGATGAGGCGGATGTCGGCGCCGCCGCCGTCGCGCGCCAGGGCTTGGATATCGCCCCCGCACCGGCGGATGGCCGTGCGCGCGAGGAACAGTCCCAGGCCCGTGCCTTCGGGCCGGCCGGTCACGAACATCTCGAAAATCTTCTCGCGCTTCTCGGGCGGAATGCCGGGGCCGCGGTCAAGCACATCGGTGACGACGTGGCCGCTGTGAAGGGAGATAGCCACGGTGATTTCGCTCCCTTTCGGCGCGAACTGAATCGCGTTCATCAGGACGTTCAGGAGCGCGCGGCGAAGGGCGAAGGGGAAGGCTGTGGCGCGCGGCAGCTCGTGTAGCCGCACGGTCTTGACAGCGACGCCGGCCTGCTCGACGCGGGGGGCAAGGGTGTCTAAGCACTCCTTGACCACCTGTTCGATGTCGACGCTTTCAGGCTTCTCGTCGGCCGGCTTTGCGAGGAAGAGGAACTCTTGGAAAACCTTGTCCATACGGTCCATGGTGCGGGCGATGCGCTCGGAGAGATCGCGCACACGCTCGGGCCTGAAACCATCGGGCCGCTTCATCTCTTTGCCGAGCATCTGGGCGTCGAGCCGCACGGCGGACATGGGGTTTCGGAAATCGTGCAAGATGCCGTTGGCCAGCACGCCTGAGAAAGCGAGGTGCTCTTCCTGGCGGGCGCGCAGTTCGCGGCGCCGGTCACGCGCCAGGGCGATGATGAGCACGCAGGCGCAGGCCGAGAAAGAGAGGATGAGGACGGCGATGGAAAAGGCGAACAGGGAAGACACCAGCCGGCGCGCGGTCTGCTCCTCGGTTCCGACGGCTTCGCGCTTGAACGTGGCCTCAGTCAGCACCTTGCTGCCGTCGCTGAGACGGGTCTCGCGGGAAATAACGAACACCGGCTGCTTGACGCCGCCGATCTCTAGGGTGCGTCGCGACATCACGGTGTCGGCCGTCTTCTTCGGGGAGTTTTCTAAAAACCCGGGAGGAAAAGGAGGCGACGGCGGAGGACTGTTGAGACCTCCGGCTTGGCGATGAAAGATCGTGACGCCGTCGCGCGAAATAGAGACCGACTGCACGTCTTTGCGCACGGAAAAGGCGCTGTTCACAATCATCGAGAACTGTCGCCATTCGGCGGGCACGGGGTTGGTGGAACAGGCGATGCCCTGTTCGCACAGCGTGTTCAGGAGCGACTCACCCTCTTTCAGAACCATCTCGGTGGCCTGAAGATGCGCCTGCTGGTCGTGCTGGCGCTTGAGAAAAAAAAGCACGCCACCCGCGGCTAGCGCGCACGAGAACAGCGCAAGCAACAGTACAAAATCCAACCTTCTCGTCACGGACAGGCGCTTGTAAAGTTTGTGAAGCCGCGTCATATCAGTCTCTGAGCAGGGAATGTGCCGAGGTGGCGGACTAGCCCGATAAAAGGGTCGGTTTGTTCATTCCACGGCGTATGATAACAAAGCGGCGGGTTAACGCAAGCGGGATGCGACAGGATGGCACGCCGTGTGTGACAGGTTGGCGCTAAGTGGGTTGATCCCATTCCCGAAGGCAAGCAATAAGGCTTTGAACGTGTGGCAGGCGGTTGGATTCCTTCAGAAAATTCAAATTTCACTCTGGCACATATTCTGCTTTTTTCTTTACCGGACTTTGGGAGAAGGCGAAACATGAGGGAGAAGAAAACAGGTTTTGCGCGTTTGTGGAGCGGTTTGGACAACCTGCTTTTGCTTACGGTGTTCGTTCTGCTTGCGGTCTGTTTCTATTCGGAGCGGAAAGCGGGCAGGTTTAGGGGGGCCGCCGCCGAGACGGAGGGCGAACGGACGGCTGTTCGTCCTGTGAGAAACGTGCCCCCGGCCGGGCGCACGGTCGAAGGCTTGCGGGTGGCGCTCGAGAGTGAACGGGTGAACAGCATCGCGCGTTCCATGGTGGAGACCGCATGGGAACTGGTTCCGGCCAGCCCCGCGATGGATATGCGCGAGGACGGCAAGAGCTTCGAAATCTTCTTCGCCCTGCCTGAAGGCTTAGAACCGTCGAATATCCGGGTCACCGCGCAGGGCGGCATCCTGACGGTCGCCATGGCTGCAGACGGAGGCGGAGCGATTCGCATGCAGCGTTTTCATATACCCTGCGCTTGCGGGACGGAAGGGGACGGACACATCGAAACGGCTATCTCGAACAAGGTGTTGCGCGTCCGGATACACCCTGTGCCGGGCAACTGAAGGCAGATCGTCTTCCGGGTTTCATTGCGGTGTGGCGTGCGCTGGGCCTTCAATGAATCGCGCAAACAGGTAACTGTCCGCGCTTAAGCTTGTTTATCCTTCCCATAGCGACTATAATCCGCGCAATGATTTCACAGCAAAAGGTAAAAGCCCGTGTGGTGGCGATCGTCGGGCGCCCCAACGTAGGCAAGTCGGCTGTCTTCAACCGGATCGCGGGGAAGCGCGTCGCGATCGTGCACGATGAGTGCGGGGTAACCCGCGACCGGCTGATGCGCGAAGTGGACTGGGACGGTCAGCGCTTCAGCCTGATCGACACCGGCGGCGTGATGGTGCTCGACAAACAGTCAGAGAAGAACCCGATTGAGGCGGGCATCCGCGCTCAGGTGGACGCGGCGCTCAGCGACGCGGCGGTGGCCATCTTGGTCGTGGACGTGCAGCATGGCATGCATCCGTTGGACATTGAGGTGGCCAACATTGTGCGCAAGGCCGGGGTGCCGTGCGTGGTCGCTGTCAACAAATGCGACGAGCCTCAACACGAAGCCGGCGCGGCGGAGTTCGCCCGTTTGGGCTTCCCTTTCTTTCCGGTTGCGGCGCAGCATAACCGCGGCTTTCCCGAACTGATGGAGTCGGTGGTGCCGCACCTGCCGGTGATGGCCAATGAAACGATTGCGAATCCGCTGCGTGTGGCGATTGTCGGCCGCCCCAACGCCGGCAAGTCTTCCTACATCAACCGCCTGTTGCACGCCGACCGCGTGATTGTCTCTGAAGTTGCGGGCACCACGCGCGATTCAATCGACGTGCCCTTCACCATCGGAAGCGGCGAGCAGGCGCGCCACTACATCCTGGTGGACACGGCCGGTATGCGGCACAAGCACCGCATCGACAACGCGGTTGAGCGCTTCAGCCTGTTCCGCGCGGAACAGAGCGTCGTGGAGGCCGACGTCGTGGTGCTGGTGCTCGACCCCGACTTGGGGCCGACGGTCCAGGACAAGCACATCGCGGCGCTGATCCAGGAGAACAAGAAGGGCTGCGTGATCCTGATGAACAAGTGGGATCTCGCCATGGAGAAGGACATGACCCAGACTCAGGCGGAGCCGCTGCTGAGGAAGATCATGCCGTTCATGAGTTTCTGCCCGATCCTGTTTATCTCCGCGAAAACCGGCCTCAACATGCGCAAGAGCATCGAGGTGATCGATTCGGTGGCGGCGCAGACGCGTCTGACGCTTCCGACGGGCATGCTGAACCGCACCCTGGTCGAGGCGACTCGCCGGGTGGTCGCGCCGGCCAAGGCGGGCCATCGGCTGCGCGTGTACTACGCTGTGCAGATCGGTGTGGCGCCGGTCACGATCCGCATGTTCGTCAACGACCCCAAGCTGGCGACCAAGCAGTACACCGATTTCATGACGCGGTCGCTGCGCGAGCGGTTCGGCCTCGAAGGCGCGCCCGTGGTGCTGCTCTACCGCGCCCGCACGCGGCCGGAACCCGGCAGCCGCGGGTCGGCTGATCCGGATGGGAAGAAGGATACAAAGGGTAAGAGCGCTGGTCGGAAGAAAGCGCCTGACAGCGACGACGACATCGACTTTCCCTCCGACATCGATCTGGACTGACCTTCTTCTCCATAACCGGATGACTCACGATGCTCCGAAAAGATCTCCATAAAACGGTGGCGGTTTTGGCGGCAGACGGGTGCCATGAAAAAGGAGATGGTCATGCGGAATAGGATGACGGCAGCCTTGGCGCTGGTGTTTTTCGCGGCCTCGGCTTGGGCGGGCGAAAGCGGTGCGACAGCCCACGCGCTGGTCATACCCTCGGCCCGCTTCATTCTGCAGCTTGGCGTGCTGGTTCTCGCCGCCAAGATCGGGGGGCGGCTGTTTAACCACTGGCACATGCCCCGTCTGCTGGGCGAGCTGGGCGCAGGGCTGTTGGTCGGACCGCATCTGATGGGGGGAGTTTCGCTTCCTTTTTTCCCGGACGGGCTGATGGGCGATGCGGCGGTTCTGTTCAGCGCGCAGGGCCCCGTTTATGGTGTCCTGACCATCTCGTTAGTCGTTTTCTTCTTCCTCGTCGGACTGGACACCGACCTTCAACAGCTCAGGCGCTCCAAGGCTGGCGGCGTTGCGGCGGGCATCGGCGGCTTCGCCCTCTGCTTCGCTGTGACGCTTGGCGCGCTTCAGAAAGTGTCGCCCGTTCTGGTCGGCACCAAAGGGTGGGATTGGACGACCCCGCAAGCTCTGCTGACATGCACGGTGATTTCGG
>CAYSXF010000134.1:0-8382 GCA_964434815.1 uncultured Lentisphaeraceae bacterium | reverse complement strand
ACCTTGAGAGTTAAAAGTTGAGCGTTGAACGTTGAGCGTTTCCCCTCCTTACACCTATTCACCCGGCACGATTTCGCGGGTCGGCGTCAGGTACTTTACCGGGGGCGCAGTTCGCCCGTCCGGCGTACGGGACGTGTCGAAGACCTGATTCTGGTAAACGATGCCCCACGTCATGTACTTGAACCGCGCCTTGAAGATCGCACCGCCCTTGCGGATCAGGACAAAGCCCTTGCTGCCAAAAGGGGTTTTCCACGCAGGGTCAAAGCGCAGAGAATTCGTCTTGAAATCGCCTTCCACAACGCGGGCGACGAGCGACGAGGCATCGATATTGCGGGTGACGAGGACCGGAACGATGTTGTCCATGTCGGGCCGCACGTTCTTGGCGACGACCCAAAGATTCTGATCCGCTGTCAGATTCTTGTTTGTGCATACATGAATACCAGCCCCGGCAAACTTGGAATAGTCGACGCCGGCCACGTGTGGACTCCACTGCGGCGTATCCAGATGTGGCTCGTCGATCAGCCACTTAAAGTACGCGGTGCTGGTGTCGAAATCGAGATCGGCAAAAGCCTCCCGATTCGTGTCGACGGCCGGATCGAAATCCCTCGGCCACAGCGGCGGCAGGCCCAGCGGCACGCGCTCGGCGTTCGCCCTCTCGATGGCCACATAGATGTCCCTGCCGCGAGTCCCCACTGCCGTCATGTTCGCCTGTAAGGGAGCGTTCGATATGGCTGGACATAAAATTACCGCAAGTAAACCAAAACGACAAAACACCAATGACAACGAGTTCAACTAGCGTGACCCCGTTCTTGCCTGTCGTACTCATAACGTCTCATTCTCGGCTTGATTTCGTCGAGTAGCGAACGCCGGTCTCGGCCACAATCATCGGCCGATCGACTCTGCGAGCTGCAACTGGCCGGAGAGTCACCAGCCGGTTCGGGTCAATCGACCCCTCCATGCGCCGCAGATCCTCACAGATCGCATGAAGGTCATTTCCGCAGCCCATCGCGTGCGCTTGACGCACCCGTCGCACCTTTGCAACATGCTGGTCTTTCATGGCACCTCCAAATAGTTGGTCACCAGAACATCGGGAGCCGAGACTTCGGGAAAACGATATCCATCTCTCTCAACAACCTCACGTATCAGTCCGAGCGTGAAGGGATTGTTGATATGGGCAAAGTTGAGGGTCACGATAACGCGATACCGTTGACAGCCGCAATCGCCAAATGCAGGGCGTCCTCTTTGAATTTTACCGGAACCGCTTTAGCGTGGATGAGTTTTTCCGCCAACCGCTCAGCCTGTTCGCTTACGTGCAGAACAGAAATACCATCCACTACATCGCACCGCGCCGCCGCTTGAGATGGGTCTCCGTCTGCTATCTCGGCCATCACCAGAACAGATATGAATGCCTCAAAATCGCCACAACGATCCAGCAGCAGGCGTGAAGCGAGTTGTCTCGAAGCGACAATCACGTCATGCGATACACGGGACATCGCATAACTGATCACCGTCGTCTCGATGTAGATCCGTTTTTTCGCTTTCATTGGCCCTGACGCCTTGAATTGAGGTAAATAAAACTTCTATTGATGAATCATTTATATCAAAAAAGAGCGTGTCTAGGCCAGCCTTAGAGCAACGACGCCACGGAAGCGTCTTCCGTGGCGTCGTTCAGATCGTTACAGACTGGCCTTTCGCTCAGGCTTCCTGTTCGCCGTAGAGTTGCTCCAACGCGTCGCCGATCATCTCCAGCGCCTCCTCCAAAACGTCTTCCTTCACGTTCAGCGGCGGCAGGAAGCGCACGACGTGCTCGCCGGCGACGCAGCAGAGCAGGCCCATCTCGCGGCAGGCGGCCACAACGTCCTTGGCCGCGCCTTCGACGACCAGCCCGATCAGCAGACCCTTGCCGCGCACCTCGAGCACCTGCTTGTACTTCTCGACGAACAGGTTGAGCCCTTCGACGAACAGGTTGCCCGACTCTTCGGCGCGCTTGACCAGCGCCTCTTCCTCGATCACGTCCATCACCGCCAGCGCGGCCGCGCTGGACACGGGGTTGCCGCCGAAGGTGGAGGCGTGCATGCCCGGCTTAAAGAGATCCGACAGGGCGGGCGAAGCCACCAGCGCGCCCATCGGGATGCCGTCGGCCAGCGCCTTCGCCAGCGTGAACGCGTCGGGCTTGACGGGGAAGTTCTGCCAGCCGAACCACTTGCCGGTCCGGCCCATGCCGCACTGCACTTCGTCGCAGAGCATCAGCAGCCCCTTCTCGTCGCACAGCTTGCGCACGCCGACAAAAAACTCCTCGGTCGCAGGAACCACGCCGCCCTCGGCCTGCACGGCTTCGAGCATCACCGCCACGGTGCGCTCGTTCACAGCGGCCTTCACGGAGTCGATGTTGTTAAATTCGGCGTACGTGAAGCCGATCGGCAGCGGATCGAACCCCTTCTGAACCTTGGTCTGGCCGGTCGCCGCGATGGTCGCCAGCGTCCGCCCGTGGAAGGAGTTCTGCATGGTGATGATCTCGTACTTGCCCTTCTCGTGGCCCGACAGGCGAGCGAGCTTGATCATCGCCTCGTTGGCCTCCGCGCCGGAGTTGCAGAAGAAGCACTTGCCGTTGAGCGAGAGCTTGGACAGCCGCTGCGCCAAGAGCGCCTGATTCACGTTATAGAACAGGTTGGAACAGTGCCCGAGCGTCGCCACCTGGTCCTGGATGGCCTTCACCACCTTGGGATGGCAGTGCCCGACGTTGTGGACGGCGATGCCTGCGGTGAAATCGAGATAGGTCATGCCGTCCGGATCACGGACCTTGCACCCGCTTCCGCTGGTCAGCGTCGCGCTCGGCGCATAGGTGTGCATCACGTATTGGTCAAACAATGCGGCAATGTCAGTACTCTTACTCATCTGCGATAATCTCCGTTCCTACACCTTTTTTCGTGAAAATCTCCAACAGCAGCGAATGGGGCATGCGGCCGTCGACGAGATGGACTTTGCCCACACCCGCTTGGATCGCTTCCACGCAACTGTCCAACTTCGGCAGCATGCCGCCGCCCACAATACCGGTCTCCTTGAGCTTCCGCACGCTGCCGATCCGCAGCGTTGCAAGCAGGCTCGCAGGATCGCTCACGTCCATCAGCAATCCCGGCACATCCGATATGAACGCCAATTTGCGCACCTTCATGGCTTTGGCGAGAGCCGCCGCCGCCGTGTCCGCATTGACATTGTACAACTTCCCGTCCGGCCCCGTCCCGAGCGGCGTCACCACCGGAACGATCCCCGCATCGAGCATCTCCGTCACCGGGCGCGTGTCGACCGCCACAGGGTCTCCCACGTAGCCCCAGTCCACCGCCGCGCCCGTCGCGGGATCCTTGCCGGTCTTCTTCTCGACCGTGAAGATCCAGTCGCCGTGCAGCGGACGCGCGTTGGCCCTGTGCCTCTTCAGCAGGCTCACCACGTTGGCGTTAACCTCGTTCTTGAGCACCCGTTCGACCACGCGGACCGTCTCCTCCGTGGTCACCCTCAGACCCATCACGAAGAGCGGCGGGACGCCCGCCAGCTCCATGCCGCGCGAAATCGCCTTGCCCCCGCCGTGCACCAAGACCGTCTTGATGCCCACCGCGTTCATGAACGCGATGTCCGTCAGCAGGCTCTCGAGGTTCTCGGGAACCTCCATCACGCTGCCGCCGACCTTCACGAGCACGACCGAGCCCTTGAAATCCTGAATGTAAGGCAGCGCCTCCGTCAGCGCCGCCGCTTTTGCCATCGCTTGCTGCATAACTCTCAATCCGTACGGGCGAAAGATCTTTCGCCCCTACCCTCACGTCGTGTACTCGGCGTTGATCTTCACGTAGTCGTACGAGAAATCGCACGTGTAGACCGTGTCCTCGCCGACACCGAGATTCAAATTCACCGTCACGTCGAACGCGCGCTTGCGCATCACGTCCTGCATCGCCTTGAGCAGCGCCTTGTCAGCCACGCGCCCCTGATCGTAGGCGCAGATGTCGCCGTAATAGATCTGCGCCTTCTGGTCGTCCACCTCCGCGCCGGAGTACCCCACCGCCGCGATCACGCGGCCCCAGTTGGGGTCGATGCCGAACCACGAGGTCTTCACCAGCGCCGATTTGGAAACCGCCCTCGCTGCCTTCTGCGCGTCCTCGACCGTCCGGGCGCCCTTGACGAGCACCGTCACAAACTTGGTCGCGCCCTCGCCGTCCAATACCATCTTCTTGCCCAGCTCGAGACAGACCATGGTCAGCGCGTCGACGAAATACTGCCACTGCGGATGGTACGGCGTCAGCATCTGGTTGCCGGCCACGCCGCTCGCCATCAAAATCACGGTGTCGTTCGTGCTGCGGTCGCCGTCCACCACCACGCGGTTGAAGCTCACCTCCACCGCCTCGCGCAGCGCCAGATCCAGCGCCTTGGGATGGACCGCCGCGTCAGTCGTAAGGAAACCCAGCATGGTCGCCATGTTCGGCTCGATCATGCCGGAGCCCTTGCACATGCCGCCGATGCAGACCGTCTTGCCGTCGATATCCAGCTCCACCGCCACCTGCTTGTCCACGGTGTCGGTCGTCATGATCGCACACGCCGCGTCGTGGCCGCCCTCGCGGCTGAGCGCCCCGGCGGCCTTCTTGGCGCCCGCCTCGATCCGGTCCATCGGCAAGTTCACGCCGATCACGCCGGTCGAGCAGACCAGCACCAGCTCCTCGGCTATACCCAACGCCTCAGCGGTCACCCGCGCCATCTCACGTGCGTTCTTGAGCCCTGTCTCGCCCGTGCAGGCATTCGCGCAACCGCTGTTGACGATCACCGCCTGAGCATGCCCCAGGCGCGTCCGCTCGCGGTCGATCTGCACCGGCGCTGCCTCCACCTTGTTGGTTGTGTACAGCGCCGCCACGGCGGCAGGCGCGTCGGCCACCAGCAGCGCAACATCCTTGCGGTTCGGGTATTTGATGCCAGCCGCCACGCCGCACGCCCGGAATCCGCGCGCAGCCGTAACGCCGCCCTCTATACATTCAAAGGTCTTCATGTTAATCCGTAACAAGCCTGTTTAAAAAAGCAAAGCTCACCAGCAGGTTGCCCCGCTGGCGTCACTTCCACTTGTTTCGAACCGCGTATAATCGATTATTTGACCCTCAAAGTCGATGAAAAATCGCCTGTCCCGCAAGAATACCCGCCGAACGTCCGTTATCAGACGCTCATCTCCCATCCTTTTTCGTACGTGCGCGTCCAGAACTCTTCGCCTGCGCCGCCTTTCGCCAGAGCTCCCGTCGCCGGATTCAGACGAACCGTCTCGCCCGTGCGCTGAGCGATGTTCGCCAGATGGGTCAGCAGCGTGCTGGCGTACGCCTCCTTGGCAGGGGACGGCGTGTCAGTTCGTTTTTCGCGGATGCAGGCGACCCAGTTCGACAGGTGCGCCACGTCCAGACTGTCCGTCGGGTTGGTCCGGTTTGTGGCGTCAGCCGAGGCGTCCTTCGCATTCCACTCCCGCACTTTCTTGCCCGCCTTGTCGAACAGCGTGCAGATGTTGTCCGGGGTGAACAGCACCGCGCCTCCGAGCCCGTAGACCATGCACCCCGTGCTCGCGCCCTCGTACGGCCTGGCCTTGACAGCGGAAGTGCCCTCCCACGTCATGAACTTGCGACCTGGGAACTCAAACGTCGCCTCCTGCGTGTCGAACCACTCCCAGTCGTCACCCTCGTTGAAGAGGCGCCCGCCCCCGCACGTCACGCGCGACGGGAAGGCGACCCCGAGCGCCCAGCGCGCCACGTCCACGTAGTGCGTGGCGTTGTTGCCGCACTCGCCCGTGCCCCAGTGGTGGAACCAGTGCCAGTTGTAGTGCACCACGTTGTCCTGAAACGGGCGGCGCGGCGCCGGCCCCTGCCACAGATTCCAATCCAGCCACGGCGGCGCTTCGGTCAGCACGCCCTTGCCGATCGGCTCGCGTGCCGTGGCATACCAGCAGCGCGCGAAACGCGGCTCGCCGATGACGCCCGCATGGATCTCCTTGATCGCGCTCTGATAGACCGCGGAGGAGCGCCGCTGATTGCCCATCTGGAAGACCGCACGATACTTGGCGGCCGCCTCCACTAAAAGTTCACCCTCGCGCGGGTTGTGCGCGCACGGCTTTTCAACATAGATCGCCTTGCCCGCCTTCATGGTCATCAGCGCGGCGGGCGCGTGCCAGTGGTCCGGCGCTGCGCAGATCACGCCGTCGATGCCCTTGTCCTCCAGAACCTTGCGGATATCCTTCTCCTTGGCCGGCGCTTTCTGCGTCTTCGCCAGAACCCCGGCCGCCGCCCAGTCCCTTGCGCGCTCGTCCACGTCGCAGACCGTGGCGATCTCCACGCCCGGCAACGCCGACAGCGCCTTCATCAACTGCGCCCCGCGCCCTTTCGCGTGGCAGCCCATAACCGCCACACGCACCGCGTTGGACGGCGCGCCCTGGCCGAACAGCCTTTCACGGCCCCCGATAACCGCCAGTCCTGCTACGGCCGACGACTGCATAAACCCGCGACGATTGATACCCATGCGTTCCTCCTTTTTCACCACATTTATCTATTTGGCCAAGCCGGTCACCGAATCGCCGAGCCCGCCGAAAACCTCATAGGGCATTTCCAGCGTGGCCATGCAGAGCTTGAAGGGCGCCACGACACCCTTGCCCGTATTCTCCAGCCCTTCCATAAACTCTACACCCGGCAGGGGCGAAAAAACCATTTGAACGATTCCAAGCGGCAGCCGCAAGCACTGCGCGACCTGGCACGGGATTTCCACGATCCCCTTGCCCGCACGCACCAGCCCAGGCAAGCTCCCTTTTGCCACCACGGTCGCCTCAATGGCCGTGCCCGGATCCACCGCACGCAACGGCATTGCTGCGGCGAACAGACAAACCAGCAAAATGAAGTGACGTTTCATCGCTCTCCGATGCAGTAAAAATCGCCCAGCGTCCGAAGGTAGATCCGGTTCGCCAGAATCACAGGCGTGGCGAAAGCCCCGGAGGGCAATCCGTTCGTGATCACCGGACCGGATTCCCGTCCGGCAGTCATCACGTACCCTTTGCCTTTCCGGTCGAACACAAAGATCTTCCCGCCCGCCAGCACCGGCGACGAGTAGAACGGCACCTTGAAATCCTGCTCCCACATCACGTGTCCGCTCGCAGCCTCGTAGCACCGCATCAGCCCTTGGTCGTTAACTGCGTAGAGCAACCCGTCGCTCAGAACCGGTGACGGGATGTAGCCCGCCTTGGCGTCGCTCGTCCACAGCACATGGCTTTTGGTCACGTCGCCCGTGCCGTCGGCGCGGATCGCCAGCAGCGCCCGCTTGGGCCAGCCCGCCGTCGCATACATCACGTCGCCGCCGACCACTGGCGTCGCGTCGCAGAACGTCGAAGGCCCCTCGCACTCCCACAGCAGACCGCCGTTCTCAGGATCATAGCCGCGCGTGCTCTCCCCGCCGATCAGCAGCAGTTGGTCGCGGCCCGCCACACGCGCGACCAGCGGCGTGGCATAGCTTTCTTTGACCGTGCGCAAGGGCACGCGCCAAACGATCTCGCCGGTCGCCCGATGCAATGCCACCATACGGCAGCCGAGCCCGCCTTCGACCGGCATGATCACGGCGGACTTGTAGAAGACCGGCGACGCGGAGTAGCCCTGGATCGACGTGAACGGCGCTGCCGCCTTGCGCCATAGCAGCTTTCCGTCCAAACCAACGGTCGCCATGCCAACTTCCCGGTCAGTCTGATACGGCACAAACACGCGCTCGCCATCGAAGGCGGGCGTCGCAGAGGCCAGCGAGTTGTCGGTATGCAGCTTCGCGACCGGCCCCTTGTAGATCCCGGCCTGCCACACGGTCTTGCCCGAGGCGCGTTCCAAACAGAAGAGCCACACCGCCCCCTGCGCATGGTCACCCGACGTGATATAGATGCGGTCACCGACCACGCACGGCGAGGAATGGCCGACGCCCGGCAGCCGCACCTGCCACAGAATGTTCGACCCCGCGCTCCATGCCACGGGCGGCTTCTGCCCCGCAGGCGCGACGTTGTCGCACGCCGGCCCGCGCCACCACGGCCAGTCGCCGGCCGCGGCCTTCACCGGCGGCAGCGTGTCCCACCCCGCCTTCGGCGAGACATCGGGACACTCCTGCGCCCGCGCCGCACAAGCCAGAGCAACGCACACGGCCAGCCAACTTTCCTTTCTCACAATCGCGCTCCTCCTTTGCCCGGTAGGGACGGCTCCCCGAGCCGTCCGTGGCGCGTTCGGGGAACGCGCCCTACCACTGCGATCTCCAACCACTGAACCGTGAACCTTCCCAACCTCTCTAAACCCTCTTCCCAGTCTCACATCCTGTCTCTTATACACATCTGACGCTGCCGACGAATAGAGAGGTGTA
>CAYSXF010000133.1:3182-8398 GCA_964434815.1 uncultured Lentisphaeraceae bacterium | reverse complement strand
GAGATTTCTGCCTGTCTCGTGGGCTCGGAGATGTGTATAAGAGACAGTCAGCCACTTCCTTCAATATCGCAAGCACGGGCCGGTTCTCGATCAGAAGGCCTGTCTTCTCTTTCTGCCACCGCAAATAATAATAGAGCACGGGCCAGGCGAAGAGCGAGATGATCAGCCGGCTCGTCAGCGTCCCCTTCATTATATTGAGGTAATCCGGCGTTCCCGCGAACGCGCCTGTCGCAAACAGAACAACATCCAGCCACATCACGCCCAGCAGCGCGAGGAAGGCTCTCAGCCACAGATACAGCCCCAGCCGCGGCTTCCCCAAGAACTCCCACGCCATGGCCAGAAAGACCAGATCGGCCACTGTCGCCAGCACCGACGCCGCGTTGATCCGAAGGCTCGGCATCGGCACGAAGCACAGCAGCGGATGACCTGCGAGCCGCATCTGCACATGCAAGATGAGCGCAATGACGGGCACCATGGCTGAGATGCCGGCCACGGTGAAGATCGCCAAGCGCGTGGCGCGCGGCCCGTCGAACACATACACGACGAAAACGCCGAGCAGGAGCGACGTGTAGAAGACCGTGGAGCCCACCATGAAGGTGATGTTCCCGGCTTGCAGGCTGACGCCCGCATCCGTCACCCACGACATAATCGCCGTAATGCTGCCCAGCAGCGCATAGAACGGAGCCAGTCCAACCCGGCTGCGGAGCGAATGCGCGCCGAGAACGAAAAGGTAGACCGATAGCGCTTCGGCGACCAGAATGATCCATTCGCTTTTCATCGATGTCCTTCCCCAGTCATGATTCAGGTTTGTAAGACAAGGATAACGAAAACAGGGGGAAAGAGCAAATGGCGACAGTGTGCATTGATTAGGTGCGCGTCAATAAAGCTGAGACTTTTCTCGCCTTGCGCAGAATTTTATGCAGCGGGCGGGGGCGCCCGCGCTCCCAGTCGCTCCGCACACGATATGCGCGAACCTCGCACCTCCGTCACCAACCGATTACGTGCCCAACATTGCCCACAGTCTCCGGATATGGCATACTCTGAACACACTGGGAGGGGATGAGATGAGACGTTTATGGCTGGGGCTTTTTTTGGTCGTGTGCGCTTTTGGAGGACAGGCCGTGACACTTGAGAATCTGCGGTGCGAGTACCGGGTGACCCCGTTGGGCGTCGGGGAGTGCGAGCCGCGGCTTTCGTGGATCATGAAGGACGACTCGGGGCGCCGCGGAGCCGCCCAGTCCGCGTATCAGATCCTCGTGGCTTCCGCACCCGACAAATTAGCGCGCGACGAGGCCGACCTGTGGGACTCGGGCCGCGTCCGCTCGGACAAAAGCATTCAAGTTGTGTACAAAGGCCGCCTGCTTGCCGCGCGGGATCGGTGCTACTGGAAGGTGCGCGTGTGGGGCGAAGGCGAAAAGGCTTCCCAGTGGAGCGCGCCTGCTTTCTGGACGATGGGGCTGCTGCATGTGGCGGATTGGCAGGCGGAGTGGCTACGGGTCGAAGAAGTGACGCCGGAGGATGGGACGGTGAAACCGGAACCGCCCAAACTGACCGTGGTCAGCGCAGCCTACGGCTCATTCGAAAACCAAAAGCTCAACACCGTGACAGAGAAGGTGCGCGAGATGGTCATTGCCAAGGGCGGCGTGTTGCTGGTGCAGGCCAGCAACGAGTATTTCGGCGATCCGGCTGTGGGCGGGGGCAAGCGGCTTGAGGTCGTATACGAGATCGCGGGTAAACGGTACACGGCCAGCGCTCCGGAAGGGGCGTTCGTCACTGCGCCCGAGCAGTCCGAGGAGGCGGCGGCAACGCGGGTCAAGCGCATCCAGACGCCGCGCTGTCTGCGGCGCGACTTCGCGGTGGCGGCACAGCCGCTGCGCGCCACGCTCTATGCCACGGCGCTGGGCCTCTACGAGATGCGGCTCAACGGGCAGCGCGTGGGCGACGCCTTGCTGACCCCCGAGTGGACCGCTTACGATAAGCGTGTGCAGGTGCAGGCCTACGATGTGACATCGCTTGTGCGCAAAGGCGCGAACGCGCTGGGAGCGCTGCTCGGCAACGGCTGGTACTGCGGCACGGTGCAGTGCTGGCCGCCGGATATCTGCCTGTACGGCTATGAGCCGAGGCTCAAGGCGCAACTGGAGATCGAGTTCGCGGACGGGAAGCGGCAGACCGTGGCGACCGACGAGGCGTGGCAGGGCACGACCGACGGGCCGCTGCGCTCTTCCGGCATCTACGAGGGCGAGGACTACGACGCGCGCAAGGAGATGGACGGCTGGGACGCGCCGGACTTCAAAGCTGACGCACGGTGGCAGCCCGCGCTGATCGACCGCGCCGTGCAAGCGGGCGCGCTCGTGTGGCAGCGCAGCGAGCCGATCCGCGTGACGCAAGAGCTGAAGCCGGTGGCGGTCACCGAACCCAAGCCTGGCGTGTATGTTTTCGACTTCGGGCAGAACATGGTGGGCTGGACGCGCCTCAAGGTGCGGGGCGAGGCTGGCACGACGCTGGAGCTGTTCTTCAACGAGATGCTGAACCCCGACGGCACGGTCTATCGCGAGAACCTCCATGCCGGCAAGTTGGGCAAGAAGCAGAGCCAGACGGATCGCTACACGCTGCGCGGCGGCGGGGGCGAGACCTACGAGCCGCACTTCACCTACCACGGTTTCCGCTACGCCGAAGTGCGCGGGCTCAAAAGTAAACCAGACGCCTCGCTGCTCACGGGCCGCGTGTTCCACACGTCGTTCGCGCAGGCCGGGCGCTTCGCCTGCTCCGATCCGCTGGTCACGCGGCTGGCGCAGAACATCCAGTGGTCGCAGCGCGGCAACATGATGGGCATCCCGACCGACTGTCCGCAGCGCGACGAGCGCGCAGGCTGGGCAGGGGACGCGCAGTTCTTCATGCCCACGGCAGTGTATAATTTCGATGTGGCTGCCTTTTTCAGCAAGTGGCTGTTCGACATGTGCGAGGACTCGTTCGTCGCGGGCAAGGGCTTCGCCGACATGGCTCCTTACTACGGCAAGCTGGGAGCAGGAAACACCGGCTGGGGCGATGCGGGCGTGGTGTGCCCCTATGTGCTCTACCGGACGTACGGCGACACGCGCGTGATCGAGACGCATTATGCGCAGATGAAGAAACACGTCATGACGCTCACCGCGTCCTGCACCAACTGCGTCCGCGGCGCGGGCGCTTACGGCGACTGGCTCAATGTGGGCGGCGGCGCGAAGGGCGAGGTGTGCGGCACGGCGTATCAGGTATACCTCTGCGACCTCATGGCCGAGATGGCACAGGCGACTGGAAAGAGCGACGACGCGGCGCTGTTCGGAACGATGGCGCGTGAGGCGCGTGAGGCGTTCCAGAAGGCGTTCTTCAAGGAAGACGGTTCGATTCTGGAAAGCAGCCAGACCGGCTATGCGCTGGCCTTCACGATGGGGCTCGTGCCGGACGCGCTGCGCGGGAAGGCGGTCGCGCAGTTCAAAGGCGAGGTCGAGCGCTTCAAGGACTGCGTGGCGACCGGGTTCATCGGCACGCCGCGGTTGCTGACCGGACTCCACGCTGCCGGGCTCGACGCCGAGGCCTACCGCATGCTGCTGCGGCGCGAGTATCCTTCCTGGCTCTATCCGGTGACGCTCGGCGCGACGACGATCTGGGAGCGCTGGGACGGCTGGCGGCCCGACAAAGGCTTTCAGGATCCGAATATGAATTCCTTCAACCACTACGCGTTCGGGTCGTGCGGACAGTACCTCTTCGAGTGCGTGGGCGGCATCTTTCCGCTTGAGCCTGGATATCAGACTTTTGCGGTTGCGCCAATGGTCGGTGAAGGTCTCATGTGGGCGAAGGCGTCCTATACGTCCATGTACGGCGAGATCGCTTCCGAGTGGAAGAAAGAGGCGGGCAAGTACGCGCTCAACGTGACGGTGCCGCCCAACACACATGCGCTGATCCGGTTGCCTGTGGCGTCGTCCGGCATGGTGAAGGAAGGCGGCAAGCCGCTTACGGCGGCTGCGGGGCTGACGCTGGCGGGCGAAGGAAACGGCGAAGTGCGCGTGCGGGCTGTGGCAGGCAAATACGCGTTTGAATTTTGAAGGCAGGGCTCCCGGGGCGCGAGAGACCGAAGAGACCAGAGGAGTAGGATTGCTCCGGTCTCTTCAATCCAGGACGTCTCGGGAGTCCTTTCTGATTTCGGTTTAATGAGCAAGGAGGCAAGCGATGATGCGGTGGGCAAGCATGTGGATGGTGATTTCAGTGGTGCTGGCGGCGCAGGCCGAGAAGGTGGATTTCAAAGGCTGTTATGCCAGTTGGGAGAACGGTCGGCTGACGGTCGGCAATACGCTCTTCGAGCGCGTGTGGGTGGCGGGTGACGCCGGGCTCGTGCCGGTTTCGTTTGTGCTCAAGAATCCGGATTCTGAATGGCTCGCCGCTTCGGTACATCAAGCGAAAGTGGCCGGCACGCTGGAGGTGAAGTCCTCGACCGGCCGACGCAGTGTCGTGGGCGCGGAGGGCGTGCGGCTGGAGGTTACAGCGAAAGGCAAGAAGACGCAGCAGGTGTCTCTGTGGCTCTATCCGGACGCGGCTGGCACGCTCATGGAGCGGCTGGATGGCGAGAGCGGAGGCAGCACCTCGAAGGAGTCTCAGGCCAGCGGCATCGAGGAGGACAAGCAGCCCAAGGGCTCGGCAGCGACCTTCGCCGGCGCGGAAACGCTGGCGCTGGAGCCGCAGCATCTGCGCGTCACGCAGGTGACGCTGATGGACCAGACGGACAACCACAACGAACTGGTTTCGGAGCGCGAGTGGCTGCTGATGCTCAACGAGGCGAAGTTCGACGTGCAGGGCTGCGTGCTGAGCGCCGAGAACGTGATCGACGGCAGCGGGCTGGCGTTTCTCAAGCTCGCGCCGCTGCCGCATGCGCGTCAGGACAAAGCGGCAGTCGATTTCAATGTCAATCCGGGCGCGCGCTCGGTTGCCTCGTTTTTCAACGGCTACCCCGTGGCCGTGCTCGCTTACCGCGGCGGACGCGCGGGGCGCACGCGGGCGCTTCACGCGTTTCAGCGCGACCTGCGCGAGTACCGGGCCGGGCGCGACGGGCTTTTCCTCAGCAACACCTGGGGCGACCGCTCGCGCGACGCGCGCATCAACGAGGACTTCCTGCTCAAGGAGATCGAGGCGGGTGCGGCGCTGGGAGTGGACGTGGTACAGATCGACGACGGCTGGCAGGAGGGGCG
>CAYSXF010000133.1:0-3172 GCA_964434815.1 uncultured Lentisphaeraceae bacterium | reverse complement strand
CCGCGAACTCCGTGGCCGCGCGCGGCAAGGGCGTGTGGAACGGCTACTGGGCGGCAGACCCGAACTTTTGGGATGCCGATCCGGCGCGCTTTCCGAACGGCCTGGAGAAGGTGGTCAAAGCCGCACGCGACAAGGGGATGAACTTCGGTCTCTGGTTCGGCCCGGACTCCAGCAACGATGCGGCCAACTGGCAGAAGGACGCCGACCTCCTGCTGAAGTTCCACCGAGAGATGGGCATGAACTACTTCAAGATCGACTCCATGAAGACGCACAACGCCGAATCGCTGCGCCACCAGCGGGCGATGTTCGACCGCATGCTGGAGGGCTCGAATGGCGCGATCACCTTCGACCTCGACGTGACGGCGGAGATCCGGCCGGGCTACTTCGGGCTGGCGGACATCGGGCCGCTCTTCGTCGAGAACCGCTACACCGACTTCCACCGCTACTGGCCGCATCAGACGCTGCGCAATCTGTGGATGCTGTCGCAGGTGGTCGATCCGCTGCGGCTGCGCATCGAGATGCTCAACAACGCGCGCAATGCTGACAAGTACAAGGCTGACCCGCTGGCGCCGGCGCTGTACAAACCGGATACGCTCTTCGCGGTCGCGATGATGGCGAGCCCGCTGGGGTGGTTCGAGGTCTCGAACCTGCCGCCGGATTACGCCGCGCAGATGCGGCCGCTCGTGGCGGCGTGGAAAGCTGAGCGCGCGCGCATGCACGGCGGCGCGATCCTGCCGGTGGGCGCGGCCCCGGACGGCGTGGCGTGGACCGGGTTCGTGTCAGCGGCGGCGGACGGCAAGGGCGGCTACGCGCTGCTCTTCCGCGAGCTGAACGGGCGGGCGGATTATGCGCTGGATTTAGACGGCTTGGTTTCAGGCGCGACACGAGCGACGGTTTTGGGCGGACGCGGTACGGCAAAGGTGTCGGACGACAAGCTCGCGGTCACCGTGCCTGACAAGCTCGATTTCGTATGGGTGAAGCTGGAGTAGTCGGGACGGCAGACTACTCGCGCGTGATCAGGCGCACCGCGCGGTCGTAGAAGAAATAGCTCCACGCCCAGTTGATCAGCACGATCAGGCGGTTGCGAAAGCCGATGAGGGCGATCAGGTGGATTGTCAGCCAGACGACCCAGGCCATGTGGCCGCTAAAGTTCACGCCGAACACGCTCGCGACGGCTGCGTTGCGTCCGATCGTGGCCATCGACCCTAGGTTTTTGTAGCGGAACTCGCGCAAGGGCGTCTTGCCGAGATCGGCCAAGATATTGTGGGCGACGAACTGCGCCTGCTGCATCGCCACCTGGGCCACCATGGGCAGCGAAGTGCCGTTCTCCTCCAGATACGCGGCATCGCCGATCACAAAGAGATTCGAGTGTCCCTGGACCTGCAGCGTCGGCAAAATGCGTATCCGGCCATTGCGGGTCACTTCAAGTCCGAGCTTGGCGGTCAGGCTTGCAGCCCGCACGCCGGCCGACCACAGCACCGTGCGGGTCGGGATGATCTCGCCGTTGTCCAAGGTGATCTTCTCGCCGTCGTAGTCCACCACCCGGGTTTCGACGCGCACCTCCACCCGCTTCTTTTCCAGCGACTTGCGGGCGGCCAGCCGCAGCGACTCGGGAAAGCCCGCCAGAATCATCGGTGCGCTTTCCATCAGAATGACGCGCACGTTGTCCACGTTGATTGAGCGGTAGTCGCGCCGCAGCACCAAGCGAATCAGTTCGGACAGCGCCCCGGCGCTTTCCACGCCGGTCGGGCCGCCTCCGACCGTCACAAAGGTCAGCAGGGCCTGTCGCTTGTGCACATCCCGCTCGTGGTCCGCCAGCTCGAACATGCGCAGCACATGGTTGCGCGCTTGCACCGCGTCGCTGATATCCTTGAGCGGCAGAGCGTTCTTCTCCAGCGAGGCGTTGCCGAAGAAGTTGACCGAGGCTCCGACCGCGACGACCAGATAGTCGTAGGCAACAGGCCCCTGTTCGGAGTGCACCACGCGTTTCGCAACGTCCACACCGGTGACGCGGGTCATCAAGAAGTCGAAATTTTTCTGGGAGCGAAAGACCGCCCGCACCGGATAGGCAATCTCATGCGGCGAAATACCCGCTGTCGCCACCTGGTACAAGAGCGGCTGAAACAGATGGTAATTGCGCTTGTCAATCAGGGTCACGCGCACAGGCTTGCCGGCCAGGCGCTTGGCGACGCGCAGCCCCCCGAATCCGGCTCCTATGATCACCACATGCGGTTTATCACTCATCTTGAACAGCCCCTCAGCCTCGAAAGACAAGTAGGGTAGGGGAATCTTCGAACGGAATCAAGAGACAATCTGTGCGCGCCCTTCGCTTGCTGATGGTCGGGCGGGATAACGATTCAGACTCGGATGAGCCTGAGGGTCGGGGTTGTGATCCCGACCCACGGCTCAAATCGATGGTTAAATATCGATTTCGGCGTTTGTTCGCGGTTGACGGGGGGCGTCCGAATGGGTATCCTATAACGCCAATTGTGCAAGGGTATCCGCACTTCAAACAGCGAAGGAGTTAACGAAATGGCAATCAAGGTTGGTATCAATGGTTTCGGCCGCATCGGCCGTATGGTGTTCCGCGCGGCGATCAAGAACTTCTCGAAGGATATCGAGATCGTCGGCATCAACGATCTGTTGGCCCCTGACTATTTGGCTTACATGCTGAAGTATGACTCGGTTCACGGTCACTTCCAGGGCGAGATCGCGGTCGAAGGCACCAACCTGATCGTCAACGGCAAGAAGATCCGCCTGACGCAGGTGAAAGATCCGGCCGAGCTGAAGTGGAACGAAGTCGGCGCCGACATCGTGATCGAGTCGACCGGCCTGTTCCTTGACAAAGAGACCGCCACCAAGCACATCACGGCGGGCGCGAAGAAAGTGATCCTGTCGGCTCCTTCGAAGGACGACACCCCGATGTTCGTCTACGGCGTGAACGACAAGACCTACGCCGGCCAGGCCATCATCTCGAACGCCTCCTGCACGACGAACTGCCTGGCGCCGATCGCCAAGGTTCTGAACGACAAGTTCGGCATCGTCAAGGGCCTGATGACCACCGTGCACGCCGCCACGGCGACGCAGAAGACGGTCGACGGACCCTCCGCCAAGGATTGGCGCGGCGGCCGCGGCATCCTCGAGAACATCATCCCCAGCAGCACCGGCGCGG
>CAYSXF010000132.1:0-8399 GCA_964434815.1 uncultured Lentisphaeraceae bacterium | reverse complement strand
TCATCAAGTACAAGCGCGATAACTGGCCGATGTACAATTCCATTTTCCGCGCATACCGATATCGCGCCAGCGAGCCGCCTTTGGTCGGCCGCACGCTCACGCCCGGCAGCACCATCACCGGCCGCAACCCGTCGTACGCCACGCAGTAGGACAGGCGTCGAACTTGCGGAACTGGACGAACGTCCCCGAATTCGGGGCCAGTTTGACTTTCACACCCAGGTCGCTGTTGGCGAGCGGGGTGTGCAGTCCTTGCCGGTCATCTCGTCGAAAGCCCGGTCGAAGTAACCCTGGACCATGCCCTTCATCGTAGGTGAGCCCATACCTTCTCCTTTGTTTGAGCGAACGGGGAACCCACTCGGCCCCTTAATAGTCAGGGTAAAGTGGTAAAGTTGGGGAAAGGAGAGTAGGCGGGGACGGCTGGCATACCACTGCCGAAAAGTATATGGCCTAAACTCATGGTTCGCGCAGAGTCCGCAGAGTATTTGGAAATCAAGCAATAACCAACACCTCGTCCTTAGCGTTCTCTGCGCGAAACGGATTAAAGTCTAATTATTTTTCATTCGTGGTATTAGACTGTGAGACCGATACGCAGAAATCGGGGATGGGAGCGGGAAAGGGTTGCTTGTAAAAGGGCAGGGTGTGTGATAGTGTTCAAATATTAATGAAGTACGGCACAGGCGGTATTAGGGTAAATAGTGACAATGTACAAGGCACAATTGCCCCGCTTTCGTCGTGGACTGAGGAAAGCCTGTTTGTCCCAATGTCCAGATACGATCCTGTTGTCGGTTTACTTGGATAATTGTAGGGCCGACATGACGCTTTCCGAACGAAAGGTGGTTTACTCATGAAACAAGCATCACACATTAGCGCGGTTGTCACTGCATTATGTTTTCTTCTTTCAAGAGGATTGCTTTCAGCTGCCCAAGATCAAGCCACGACTGCCAGTGTTCGCAATGGGACCGCCGAGACTACGATGCGTGAGCTTTTGGAACGGCAACAACAGGTCGATATGGTCAAGCGCTTGGAACGGCAACAACAGGTCGATATGGTCAAGCGCTTGGAACGGCAAGAACAGGCCGAATTAGCTTTGACCCAGGGCGACTATATCTTCACAACAAACGCCACAGGCGAAGCCACCATCACCGGTTTCAGCAAGAAATACACAGATACCTTGTCCATTACCAATATATTGGGGGGGTGTCTTGTCACAAGCATCGGAGCAGGGCGGCAAAATCTTATCGGTGTGTTCACAGACTGTACAAACTTAACCTGCGTTACGATTCCCAATAGTGTTACCGTCATCGAAAACTGGTCGTTCTCCGGTTGTGCCGGGCTGACGAACGTGGTGATTGGCTCCAGCGTCAAATACATCGGGGATTTCGCGTTCTCAGGTTGTGCTGGTCTTACCAGCGTTACAATCCCCGATGGTGTAACCAAAATCGGCGTAGGCACCTTTTTGAAGTGCCACGGCCTGACTAATGTTACTATCCCCGCCAGCGTCACCCGTATCAATGCACAGGCTTTCGGTGGTTGCCGTAGTTTAAGTCTAGTAACACTCCCGAATCGTGTTGCCGATATTGGGTATTCCGCGTTCAACGGCTGCACAAATCTTGTCAGCATCAATATTCCGGCAAACGTCACAAACATAGGCAAAGATGCTTTCATGGGATGCATCAGCCTGAAAGCGTTCTCCGTGGATGCGTCCAACATGTCTTATACCAGTGTCGAGGGTGTCTTATTCAACAAGGGCAAAACCGCAATTGCCCTTTATCCGGAAGGCAAGGCCGGAAAATACGCGATTCCTGCCAGCGTCACAAACATTGCGAAACGGGCGTTCGTGAACTGCATCAACCTGACTGCAATTGATACGGATGCAGCCAGCCACTCCTACAGCAGTGACAACGGAGTTTTGTTCAACAAGGATAAGACTGTGCTGCTCCGTTTCCCGGGGGGCAAGGGCGGTAGTTACACGATTCCAGGCAGTGTCAATAACATCGGGGTACAAGCGTTCTACTCTTGCAATAATTTGACTAACGTTACACTCTCGAGAGGCATTACAAGTATCGCCGAGTCTGCGTTCCGCGACTGCGAACGTCTTGCTTGCGTCACGGTTCCCGATAGCGTCACCAACATCGGGGATAGCGCATTCTCACGTTGCACTGGCCTTAAAAGTATCAAAATTCCCGATAACATTGCCAGCATCGGATTTAGCGCGTTCGAGGGCTGTACGAACCTGCCGCCATATGTTCTCTCGATCATTTCCTCAAAAACGCGCCTACGCCCTCTTCAAACCGTATGGACGCGCTTTGGTGCCTATTTGCTACAAGGCGACTACACATATTCAACCAACACCACCGGTCAAGCCACCATCACCGGTTTCAACCAAAGATTCTCAGGAGCATTGAGCATCACCAACACTTTAGGCGGATGCCCTGTCACCAGAATTGGGCAAAGGGCGTTCGAGTCCTGCTGGATAACCAGTGTCTCGATCCCCAACGGTGTTACCAGCATTGGGCCGATGGCTTTTTCACGCAGCAGGCTGCACAGCATCACGATCCCCAACAGCGTTACAAATATTGGGCCACGTGCTTTTCAATCCTGCCCAGGGCTGACCTCTGTCACAATCCCCGACAGTGTGACTCGCATCGAATCCGGTGCTTTTCACTACTGTTCAAATCTAACAAATGTCATCATCCCCGCCAGTTGCCACTTATATGGGCAAAACATATTCTTCGGTTGTACAAAAATGCCATCCGCGTTTATTGGAGAAGTTGCACGTTACGACACCCTTTCAGATAACAAAGATAACGTCATCATCACCGGGTTCCATATGAATTACATTGGCGCATTGTCAATAACCAACACTTTGTATGGTCACCCAATCACCGGCATCGGAAAGGAAGCGTTCAGAAACCACGCAAATTTGACAAGTGTTTCTCTTCCTTGCAGCGTCACCAACATCGAGCCACATGCGTTCAAGAACTGTACAAGCCTAACACGCATCGATGTCGATTCCAACAATCCGTCATATTGCGGTCGTAACGGGATTCTGTTCAGCACGGATTATTCGAGACTGATTCTGTGCCCGGCCGGCATATGCGGAAACATCACGATCCCGGAAAGCGTCAAGACTATCGAGGAAGATGCGTTAAACGACTGTACTGGCCTCACCAACATCACTGTTGAATCAAACAACCCTTTCTTATGCAGTCGGGACAGCGTCGTTTTCAGCAAAGATCTGAAAAGTCTCGTCCGCTGTCCTGTTGGAATAACAGGAAAACTCACCATCCCCGACGGCGTCACACTCATCGGACACTATGCGTTTACTGACTGTAAAGGCTTAACTCAGATTGCCATTCCCCGCAGTGTCAAGCACATCGGCTTTGATGCTTTCAAAAACTGCACGAACCTGAAAGACATAATCATTCCGGAAAGCGTCGACACCATGGGGAATGGCACGTGCAGCGGATGCACAAGTCTAACTAACGTCATCATTTCATCCAGCGTCGCCTGCATCCCGCCCATCGCATTCAGAAATTGTGCCGGTCTGACTAGCTTTAACATTCCTAGCAGTGTGTGCAGCATCGGCAACAGCGCGTTCTGGGGTTGTTCCAATTTAACCTCCTTGACCATTCCCGCCAGCGTCAAAGTAATCGAGAACGGTGCATTCCACGATTGCACGAGCTTAACCAATGTCACACTTCTTGGCAGCGATGTCTATATTGAGACACTTGCGTTCACCAATTGCAAAAACCTGCCGCCCTCGATACGCTCTCGGCTGGCCTCACAAACATCACATCGTCCAACGCGAACTATCAGACGGGTCGTGTCATCACCCCACGTGTCTGTCGCCACGACAAATCAAACAGAGCAAGCCGCGGCAAGTCGCCGCTTCTCCCCATTAGACGACCCGGTTTACGCGGAACGAGTACGACAACGCAAAAATCTGGAAGCACAAGAAAAGGTTCATAAAACGACAGAGGACATAACCAATACCGCCACTCAACATTAAGACCACACCCAGACGCCGCGCACGCTCGAAGTGAACCAGGGGTGTACTTTGTACAAATGATGCTTGAAAGGCGGCCGGTGGGCCGCCTTCATAGTTTGTGTTTGACGTCAAGAGCGAACGGTTTCACTTGCTTGCCCTGGTTCTTCAATTCCTCGGCCAGCCACTCGTCAGCCGTGAATTTTTTGTCGCCGCCGCCACCGGCAGCCGGGGGCAACTAAGGGACGGGCAACTAAGGGCAATTAAGGCAGAACGGTAAGTGTTTTTCAAGTGATATAAGCCTTCATGTACGGACGCAGCGCTTCGATTTCGAGGCCCCAGTGACGAGGTTTCCCTGACAAAGGGGTTGTAGTTGTACATTCGACAAACAGAGAATAGCTGTGACTGGTCGGGGCTGAGTATCTTTGGGAAAGCGGATTGAATGTTGGCATTAAAGAGACGGCGACCGTCCATCTAAAAAGCAATAAAACTTGGCGGTTGTCCATGGAAGTGTGAAGGCACGTAAGCGCAAAAAATCAGCATGTGTGGTCGTTTACGTCAAAGGCTCTTCAACTCTCCGGTGGGGATGAAATGTGAAACTCGAAACTGGCGGGAACAATCCTTACCCATATATGCAAGCATATGCCTCCAGCCGGATCAAGGGCTAGGAATTTTTCAAGGGCGCCTTCTCAGGATACTTCGCGGCCGTCTCCGCCACCTTATCGGCTGGTTTCTCGAAAGGTTCTGCGGTCCGCATTTTACTTCGGTCCACCAGACGCGCGGTCGCCACTTTTTCTCTTTGCTTCAATTGGGCAAAAAGTCCTTCCAGCGTGCCGCCGGTCTCTTCTGCAATTTCGCGCCGGACCTTCCAGAGTTCTTCAAGAATTTCAGTGCTCATAACCGCACCTCATCGCCTAACAGTTCGTAAGGAGAACAGATCTCGGGGCACAGGTAGCCCTCTTTTTCGCAAATCTCTCTCATGAGCCTCTTCTTTACCGGATTGTTGATATGACGACAATTCCAGGTGAGCAAGAAATCAATTCTGTGAACAGCAGCCAAGGCCAAGTGGGTGGCATCCTCATGCGCATTTGAGGGCAAAGCGCCCAGACTCAGCAATTTGGACGCAAGGGACATCGCCTCGGACAGATTTATCAACTCGTTGATCGAAGAAAGCAAAGCCAACCGTCTATTTGCCGCATCCGCATCACCGCGAGACGCTTCCCACCGCACGAGTTCGGATGCATACAGGTCATATTTATCTGAAGCGGTCAACCACCAGCGCGCCGTCACCTCCTGATTGGCAACAAGCTCCAAATCCCGACTCGGTCGAGATGCCAAATAACTGATGATCGACGTTTCGATGTAAATGGATGGTTTCATGGCTTAATCGAGTGACTGCCCGCAATCTTCTACCGCCAACATAACTCACCCTCAAAACCGCTGGGGACAAACCCCACACCAATTATGAGAGAGTATAATCCTTGCGGCCAAAGAACGGCTAGCACTTTCTTCCTTGGAAATTTCGAGGCACCGAATTACGGTTCCGTCATTATTCTGTGGCCGCGCTGTCATTTTACTTTCTCATACTTTAAACCGTCACTCGGAAAAGGAACGCCCACATGAAACGGATATGCTTGCTTTTAGCCACGCTCCTGAGCGGATTCGTGCCCCTGCTCGCCTACGAGCGGCTTCAGGGCCCGACGCAGGTGACCTATTGGGACAAAACCAAAACTTACGACGGCTACACGCTCTTCGGCGCGCAGGGCACCACGTATCTTATGGACATGGAGGGCCGCGTGGCGCACACCTGGCCGGTCGGCGTCAACCCGCGCCTGCTCGACAACGGAAACGTGCTCGACGCCCCGGGCGGCACCATAGACGGCTTTCCGGGACTGCGCGAGGTCGACTGGAGCGGCACCACCGCGTGGTCCTACACGGAGGCGCGCACGAACTACTTCCCTCATCACGACTTCCTCCGCATTTACAACAGCAAGCTCGGCACCAACACGACGCTCTACATCGCCAATAAAGCGGTCACCTCCAACCAGTGCGTGACCGCCGGTTGCAATCCGGCGAACGGCGCCTACACGAATGTCACCGTCGACGCGATCATCGAGGTCAACGCCTCGGGCAACGTGGTCTGGGAATGGTGCTTCTTTGACCACGGCATCCAGGACTACAGCGCCTCCAAAACGAACTTCGTGGGCTCTGGGAAGAACGTTTCGAACTATCCGGGCAAGATCAACCTGAACCTGCCGGGCCGGCCGCTGACCAACGACTGGCTGCACTGCACATCCCTCGATTTCAACACGAACCTCGACCAGATCGTCATCAGCGTCGAGGGCGGCGAGTTCTACGTGATCGATCACGGCAACACCTTCCTTCCTGGCAATCCAGCGGGCAGCGTCGCGCTGGCGGCCAGCACGAACGGCGACTTCATTTACCGCTTCGGCGACCCGGCGCGTTACAGCGCTGGCAGCGCACCCTCGGTCACGCCGAACTGGACGGTATCCACCACAGGCAACAAGCAAATCGGCGGCGTGAGCCAGGCGAACTGGATCCCCGCGGGAGTGCCCGGAGCCGGACATTTCTTGGTCGTCAATAACGGCCAGGATCTGTTCGAGACCACGCCGCAATCCTATGTCTTTGAGATCAACGGCTACATCAACTCCAGCACCAACGACACCGGCGCTTATGTGAACCCGCCCGCCGCCGGCTACAACACGTTGTCGCCTTCAGGCCATGACACCGACAAGCAGAAGAAGTCCATGTCCAGGCAGGTCGTCTCCATGTTCTACTCCATGGCGAATCAGGCTTTCTTCAGTCCCGTCGGCGGCAGCGCCCAGCGTCTGCCAAACGGCAACACGCTCGTCTGCTCCACCGCAGAGGGACACCTCTTCGAAGTCACCTCGTCCGGCGAGGCGGTCTGGGAGTACATCAACCCGGTCACCACCAACGGCGTCGCCGCCTACCTGCGCGACACCTGGCCGCTGTCGAACCCGGTCTGCCGCGCCACGCGCGTCAGCGCCGCGCACCCCGCGCTTGCGGGACGCACGTTGACGGCCTCGGCCACGATTGCGGGAGGAGCGCCCGTGTATTTCTCCGCGCCGACCATCAGCGGCACAGCGCGCAGCCCTTCCGCGCCGCTCGCAACGGACGCCGTGTGGGTGACTGCGACCGTCACCAACTGCCGCGCAGTCGCCTCGGTGAAACTGACCTACCTTGCCGGCAGCGCCACCAACACGGTCAGCATGCTGGACGACGGCGTGCATCAGGACGGCGCAGCCGGGGACGGCCGTTATGGCGCTCAGATTCCCGCCTTCGCGGCAAACACGCTTGTGAGCTACTCGCTTTCTGCCCAAGACGACTTCGCTTTGACCTCCTCCGATCCAGCCGCCGCACCCGCCAGCCTTTACTCCTATACGGTTCAGGCCGCCGCTTCAAATACGCCACCCGCGCTGGACGCGCAGACCGACCGCACGGTCAACCCCGGCTACACGCTGACGGTGGCCTGCACCGCGCACGACAGCGACACGCCTGCGCAGACGCTGGCGTTCAGCCTCGTGAACCCGCCCGCGAACGCCGCGATCAACGCGGCCAGCGGCGTGCTCACGTTCACGCCCTCCTATGCGCAGTACGGCTCGACGAACCGCATGACCGTCGTGGTGACGGACAGCGGGACTCACGCGCTGAGCGCGACGAACACGTTCAACATCATTGTGCTGGCCAATACCGCTCCTGTTCTCGCGGCCGTGCCCAATCGCACCCTTGTGGCTGGGGAGACACTCGTTGTCACCAATCGGGCGGCCGACGCGGAGGTGCCGCCGCAAACGCTCAGCTACGTCCTCGCAGCCGCTCCGACTGCTGCCACGCTCAATCCCACAACCGGCGTGCTCATGTGGGTGACTACCGACGCAGACGCAGGCACGACCAACGCCTTCATGGTCGTTGTTTCTGACAACGGCACGCCGAGCCTGATCGGCGTTCAAAGCTTCTCCGTTGTTGTGACCGGCGCGGGCAGCAGTACAAACTATTCTTACGATGTGATTCTGGGCCGCCCGACAGACCATTCGATCACCGTCAGCATGCTGTCCAGCAACGCGCTCCAAGTTTACATCGAGTATGGCACTCAGCCGGGCCTCTATGCCGGTCAGACAGCACCAACAAATTGTCTGGCCTCTCAGCCGCTCGAAATGGATTTGTCCGGTCTTCAGGCCGACACACCCTATTACTACCGGCTCCGCTACAAGGGCCTTGGCGCATCGTCCTATGTCGCGGGAACCGAACACGCATTCCACACGCAGCGCGCGCCGGGCAGCACCTTCACGTTCTCGATCCAAGGCGACTCGCATCCTGAGCGGCTCAACACCATGTTCGATTACGGATTCTACGCCCGCACCCTGCTCACGGC
>CAYSXF010000131.1:0-8410 GCA_964434815.1 uncultured Lentisphaeraceae bacterium | reverse complement strand
TGTCTCGTGGGCTCGGAGATGTGTATAAGATACAGTGTTTCAAGTGTGACCTCATTTCAAAGCGTTAATGGCCGCGCGCATGGCAACAAGCACTCTCTCCACCTCAACGAACGGATCGTAGTCCTTGCGTCCCATCGCCAGCGTCTCGATGGGCAAAAAGCCGCGGTAGCCGCCGTCGCTGATGATTTTAACGAGCCGTTTGAAATCGGCTGGCGGCGACTTCAGCGAACTGCCGAGCGTTTCCTTAATCTGCCAATTCACGGCGTGCGGCACCATCATCGCGATGTCGGCATACGGGTCATCGCTGAAATACTTGCCCGTGTCCACCAGGGGGCCGCACCATGGGTGGTTCACGCGCTTGAGCAGGCTCAGGTGCTCAGGACCGGTGCCGATGAAATCTCCGTGGTTTTGCACAGCCACGATCACGCCGTACTTCTCGCCGTGCTCCGCGCAGGTGCGCAGGTCGTCGGCCATCCAGGCCTCCACGTCCTCTCGCCTAGCGTTACCTGATGCGGCCTGCCAGTCCTTGATCGGCTGCTGCGGGCCCGCGAATACGCGTATAACCGGGGCACCGAGCCTAGCTGCGACCTCGATCCACTCCTTCGTGAGCCGCACGCCCTCGGCACGCACAGCCCTGTCCGCAACCGCAAAGTCGTTGCGGACGCCCGTGCCACTGATCACGAGGCCGCGATCGTGAACATAGCGTTTCATCCGGCTTATGTAGGCGTCAGGGGGCGGCTTCGGGTAGCCGGGAAAAAAGTAGCCCGTGAGGTCGACCGCCTCGATGTCATGCTTCGCGCTGAAGTCGCACACGCCGAAGAGGTCGATGCCCTTGGCGGGATCCTTCATGTTCTCGTTCAGCATCTCGAGGAACGAGTAGGCGTTCAGCGCCGGCTTGAGCAGCGGCCCTCCAGCGCGCGGGAGAGGCGTCTGAGCACGAAGCGGCATTGCGGCGGCCAGCGGCGCCAGCGCGGCAAGGCGCAGTGCGTTACGACGAGTGATTCTATCTGCCGAACTCGTGTCCATTCCTCTTATCCCCATTAGTGCAGCGTTGTGTTTGCTCATGCTCACCTTTCTCTTCCAGGTAAATTTGGCGGCTTGAAGGTCAGTCCTTTCCAGTCGGCAAGAATCCTGAGGTACCGGTACGGGTCGGGCCAAGACGACGAAGGCTCAACGACGGTCGTTTCCGGCCACTCGTTGAAACTCGTGACCATAATGAAGTCCGCTTGGGCGTCCGTCGCCGCTCGCAGAAAATCGCGCAGGGTCTGGCCGTCGCATCGGGGCATCACGTAAGGGGTCTCGCTGAAGCGCGAGTTGTCATGCCCCGGATGCGCCGGAAGCAGCATTTTCTTTCCGGCGTCATGCGCCAGCCTCACCATGTAGCGGTACTTGCCTGCCAGCTCCTCATACCGGTTGGCACGGAAATGGGAGAACGTGCTGTAAAAGCCGAAGCTGTCGACGCCCGGCACGGACAGCCACTGCTCAGGAATGCGTTTGACGCGGTCCTCGTCTCCGGCCCGTTGCGCTTCCGCATCGTGCGCGATCTTGTCGACGATCCAGTAGACCGGCCCCACCTCGCTTTCAACATGCGCTTTGAGCGCCTGGAAATCTTGCGGCGTCAGCCCCGGTTTCGTGGCGACTTGATAGAGATAGACCGCAGGCTTTCCGTCGATGCGCAGATAGGCCGGACTGTCCTTGTATTTGTGAAGCGCCCCCGCGAGCATGGCTTGATAGTCCTCCAGCTTGCTGTGGAACTGAGCCCTCTCATCGAGCAGGGCGACCTTGAACCCTCGCTTGACCGCTGCCGCAAGAATGCCTTTCTCGAACGATTGGTCAAGGCCATTGACCGTGTCCCACCAACTCACCAGAAACGCGTCGATGCCGGCGGCTTGCGCCAGTTGGACGTGCCACTCCGCGATGCGGGTGTCGGCGCTGTCATAGAATCCCGCCAAAGGCCGAGCCGCACTGGCCGGAGCCGGTTCGCCTCGAACTTGCGCCTTGAGCGCCAGCGCGTTCGTCTCCGAGGCCGGATAGGTCCAGTGAGCCCAAGGCTGGCGCGAAGAGTCGCCCGTATGATACCAGACGTAGTAAGCCGCAAACAGCAACGGACGTCCTGGTTTCGGCGCGCCGGAGGCGAGCAGCAAGGCAGTGAGGGCACAAAGGAAGTTGTTCATCACGGGTCCCTCACGGCATGGATTGTCGGGTGACGATCGGGACATAGCCGACCTCCAAGCCCTTGGGCGGGGTGACCAGCAGCGCGGGATCGAGGCCGACCAGTTTTCCGCGCGTGGGCGGCGCCATGTAGTCGCGGTCAATGGACCAGTGCGCGTGCACCTTTTCGACAAACGCCTGCAACCTGGCCTTTTTTTCAGCGCTCCAGTTGTATTGCTGGAAAGACGGTTGATCGGTGAAGCGATACCAAGAGTATGTCACCACCGAACCATCGGCCAGTCGCGCCGTGAAGGGGCCTCGTTTGGGGCCGGGCTGTGCCCAGGCGCCGATGGCGGGCGAGGTGTAGGGCTTTCCGGGCGTGGCCAGCTTGAACGGCTGCGCGAGCAGTTTGGTTTCGGCGGGCACCTCGGCGGCGCTGACGGCGAGGCGTTCTTCGCCCACGTGCTTGTAATACTGCGGGAAAACGCCCGCTGCGGCGAGCGTGTTGGTGAACCACTGCAAGCCCCAGACATTGCCGTCGAAAATCCGCGTGTCGAAGGCACGCTCGACGCCGACTATCTTCCTGCCGTCCTGGTCGTAGCGCGTGGTGCGAGTGTTGAGTTTGGGCTTCCACGCGCCTTTTTCGTCGAAGCGGCCGGAGCAGGCGGGGCCGCCGTCGCGCCAGGCTTTGAAGGCGTCCTGAAGGGCGGCCTTCGAGTAGTAAGTGACGTCTTGCACGAGGTAGGCGCGGCCTGCGGCGTCCACGGGGAACTGCAGCTTCGGCAGCTTGGAATAGACGGCGCCCTGCGCGTCTCGGGCGTCGAAGCGAGGGACTGTGTTGATCTCCATGGCGCCGCCGCCCATGACGCCGGGACGGGCGTCCAGCCCGCGGCCGTGCAGGAAGGGCTCGTTGAAGAGCTTGCCGATTTTGCTCCACGTCTCCGGGATGTAGTAGGCGATCGGGCCCTTGAAGTTGGACGCGCTGAGAAAACAGGTCCAGCTTTGGTCGCCCGTCGGAGGATCGCCCACCGTGGGATCGGTGAAGGGCAGAGCCATCCAGGAGTAGCCGAGGAATTCGCCGTTGGGATGACCTTGGAACGGCAGCGCATCGGGAGGAATCAGCAGACGGTTGCTGAGTTGCGCGATACCGAGGCGATGGTCCGGCAGCGCCTCGTTGCTGTAGAAGAAGGACCAGCCCGGCGAACCGACTTCGTAATCATAGCATTGCGGCGTGCCGTTCATACTGAACTTCGGAGGCCCGTAGCGGAAGTGGTTGCCGGCCCAGTAACCCAGACCGCCTTCCACGGTTTGGAAGACACTGCCCCACGTGGGGCCTCGCTCCTTCCACTTGCGGGCCAGCGTCCCTTCTGGTGCGAGCGGCTTGTCCTTGTTGTCGGAGTTGTCGGGCTGAATCCATGAACCGGGCAGGCCGATTTGGAAATTGGCCAGCGGCTGCTCCACCAGCGGCCACACCGCGGCGTAGAAGCCCATGCCCACGCTGTAGGCGGATTGGGGCGGGTGCCGCTCGTGGCTGAAGCCGATGTAGCCGTGCAAACCTTGGGAGTGCGCTGTGATTTGGGTGCCCTCGGCGCTCTTCATGTTTGATTTGTCTTGTCCGGCACAGGCCCAGGACAAGAGCACAAGGCTGACGGCAATAAGTGGGTTGGCCTGCTTCAGCACTGTCATAGGGAACCTCCGTAATTATTGATCAAACCCCAAGTCCTCGCCCTCGTGCAGCGCTACGCCGATTTGTTCCAGGCTGCCGTGCCGTCCGTTATACCACAGCAGCCATTTCGCGCCGTCGAATATCGCGTAGGGCTTGTAGCACGCATCGTGATCCCATTTATCCTTTCCCGGAAAGATGATGGGGTTGGCGGGGTGGCGTTGCCAGTGGGTCATGCCGTCCTTGCTGCGGGCGAGGCAGATCCTCGCCGTGCCCTCATTTTCAAAGCCGATGTAAAACATCACATACCAGTCGCCGACTTTCTCGACCTGACAGGCGGTCACCTTGTGCTTCTCCCATGGGTTCTTGGGTTCAGCGGTGAAGACCGGGTTGCCCTCATGCTTCTTCCAGGTCAGCCCGTCGGTGCTGGTGGCGGTGCCGATGGCGTTCGGCTCATTTTGCTCACCGCCGGAGTACCACATGCGGAACAGCTTGGCCTGCTCGTCCCAGAGCACCGAGGGGCACATGACCGCAATCCTTTTTTCCCACGGCTGGTCAGCGGCCAGCACCGGCCGTTCGCTCATGCGCTTCCACGTCGCGCCGTCGGAGCTGGTCGCGTAGCCGATCCATGATCGGCCCTTGGCTTGGCCGGTGTACCACAGGTGATAACCGTCCGCGCGCTTCAAGACGCAAGGCCGGTTGATGATGTCCTCCCAGCCGGTCTCCTTGCGCGGGCCGAATACAACCTGCGGCGGCTCGCTCCAGTGAACGCCGTCCTTGCTCTCGACGAGCGCGATGCTCTTCTTCGGACGCCACGAGAGCCACATGCGATAGGCACCGCCTTCGCGCAGGACGGAAATGTCAAAGCAGGTGCCGTACTGCCCGCCCATCACGGGATTGCCCTCGAACTTCTTCCAGCCCGCCGATGTTTCCGGGGCGGAAAGCTTGCCCGTCACCCGCGTGAGCTTGTCAGATGAGGCGATTTCCCTGCCGTCGCTGAATACGCGAAGGCCTTTGCCTTTGCCGTATCGCTTGCCGTCGTTGTCAAAGAGGATGGTCAGCCCGTGGCCGTGGTAGCGGATCTGGTCCAGGCAGAAATAGTCCCACGTCCCTTCCGGCACGAGCGGGTTGACCTCGACCGTCTCGTCAGCGCGCGGGCGCAGGCCGATGAGGCCGCTGATCACGAGGTCGCAGAAGGTCGAGTGGTTGTAGTCCTTGCCGCGCTCGGGAATTTTGCCGCCACGCCGGATTAGCATGGTGCGTGCGATCCAGTCACCGTTGGTCGGATTTTGGTCTTCGTCGATCCATGGCACGGCGCGGCCATCGTCGAGTTTGAGCCGATGCGACTTGGCGTAGATACGCAGCAATTCAAAGTAGTCCTTCATGCCAATCACATTTTGCGGTGCGCCGTTGAGCAGATTCGCCAGGCCGGTGAGCGTGATGGCGGTGGAGAAAGGCCAGACCGGTCCGTTCCATTTGCAGTGATGACCGGTGTAGGAAAGGTCGAACTTCGGATGCCGCTGTTCCGCCGTCGTCAATCCGAACGGCGCAAAGAAACCGCGCGGATCCATGACCTGTTTCCAGGCGACGGCGTATTGCGGATCGGGCAGATTGACATACCACGGCGTGTAACCGTGCAGTTCGCGGGCGTCCGAAAATGTTTCCGAGCCGCGCGGGATCACCTTGAAGAACTGCGCATCGGCGTCCCAGAGTTTCTCCTGCACCAACTTCTTAATCGCAGCCGCTTTCTCATGATACTCGCGAGCCACGTCCGGCTGGCCGGCCAGCTCCGCGATGCGCGCGATCGCTATCGCGTCGGCGAATTGATAACTGTTGATTGTGACCCGATAGCCGAGTTGTTTCGGATGCAGCGCGCCACTGATGGAGCATTCCATGCCATCGCGGTCGTCCATCTGCCAATAAAGCCCGTTCGGATCACAATGCGTCTTTTCCCATCCTGCGTAGTTCGCGCGCAATGCCGGCAATAGCCGGATCGGTAAAGCTGCGTCGCCCGTAACGCAGCAAAGTTGCCACACCGCGTCGGCCGCCCAAAAACTATAGAGGCGGACCTGGCCACCTTTTTCAAACCAGAACGCGGAGTAATCGTCTAGATACTGCGGATCGCGCAGCCAACGGCCTTCGTAGAGGTGATGACCGGCCGCGCAATTGATCTCGTTGTATTTCCCGCCCCACGAGACCTTCGGCAGGAACTCATCCACGACCCAACCAACCGGCGTCGCCTTGATGTGTTTGCGATAAGTCCACCAACGAAAATAGTACGTGCGTTGAATATCTTCGTCGGGGCAGTCGAGCAGCGGGATGTTGTCTTTCAGGAAACCCCACGCCGCAGCATTCGGGAAATAACCTTTGTAAAGCTCGTTGTCGCTCTGATTGAAGTCGTTGACGTAATGCTTGAACGCCTCGGCTTTGAGGACCGGTTCGCCGCCGATCCGCATCGGCCGGCCATGGGTGTTTGCGCCCAATGTGCGGTCCGCCCGCGCATCGGATGTGCCTGCGACGGCCACACCCGCCAACGCCAGCCAGGCGGCGAACAACTGCCATTTACTCGTCATAACCTTGCTTTCTTTTATCCCTTCATAAGATGAACTGAATGAACTGGGGAACAGGGCTTAAGCGCCCTCTTGTGCTTTTTTGGTCATAGTATACGCCTGTAGCGGTTAGAAGGCTCTCATTCATTCTTGCCGGAGGTCAGTTCGGCGGCCGCCGCGGTGTTGAGGCGGTCACCTCCGGAACCGGCGCAGTCCGCTCGGCCCCCCAACGGGGATTGGACAACATTTCCGGATTGACCATTCCGTAGTAGACGCCCTTGTCGATTGATTTGGCATTCAACTCGATGTCGCCGATGAGCCGGACAAATCCGGAGAGTTCTGCATCGCGGATGCTGTTCATCACGGCCGAGATGTCGGCCTTGCCGTGTATCCGGCTCTTGTCACCCTCGACCAGCGTCAGTGCGCCGAGGCGGGCATTTTCATTGACCGTGCCGCCATACACAGACGCCTCCTCCTCAATGAGCGCTTTGCCGCCTATGCTCCCATTTCCAGACACCACGGCATGACCGCGGACGATGGCGCTATCGCTGATCCTGGCATTCTCGGAAACAACGGCAAGGCCCTCGATCCGTGCCTTGCCAATCACCTGCGCGCGGTCCAAGACCATCGCGGAAGGACCGACATAGGCGGAAGTATCCGCATGGGCAGTGGCATCCACCCAGCCGCCACCGTTCGGATGGGCCGCGCCCTTGCGCCCGGCGGTTTTCGCAACCGGCAGGAGTTCGCTGCCGCGCGGGTGCCCGCCACTTATTTCCACCACCCACGGATAGCGATAGAGGGTGTAATACATCTGGTCCCAAGAAATCCGCTGGTATTCTGCGGGCGTTGCAACCACAACCAGCCAGACTTGCTTTTCGTTCGCGCGCAGCGGGAAGGTGACTTGGGCGGCTGCTCCCCGCTGGAGGGCGCTGTAGCGGGGATTGCCCTGGTCATCGACCGCCACAAGCCCCCACCGCCAATCCGAGGAAGGCAGCGGAACGCTGTCTGGCTCGTTTTCATACGTCTTGCTGAACTTGGCGACTGCGGATTCCTTTTGGACGAGCCCACGGAATTTGACCGCCAAACCACGTGAATTTCCGCCGCCGTCGGGGTCGATCCGGACTAGGTTATAGCCGAATCGTTGAGGGGCACGGTAGTCCGGGATGGCGTATCTGCCTTTTTTCACATCGACCGGTTCAAGAATGGAGACCCGGTTCCGTCGGATGCCCTTGAGATCGTCATAGCTGCCGTAGTGTTTGCGGAAAACCGCGCCATTCTTGTAGTCCCACGTCACATTGTGCATGGCCCAGAGGCCGAACTGGTCGTTGAGGTCGCTGGTTTTCCAGCCTTGGTTGCGCGCGAGAACAGCGAGCGGGTCTTCGAGCGAGGCATCCGGCGTGCCGGGCTTTTTCGCCTTTGCCCAGATGTTGTTGATCGCGGCGTAGCCGAACGTGTCCTTGATGTATTCCCAGAACTGCCAGTTGCCATAGCGGTTGCGGGTCGAGCCATAGTAAAGGTGCGGGGCGTCCAGCAACTGGGCCGAACAGCCGACCTGGTCGGGGAACATCTGATGGGTCATCCACTCGGCGTGGGATTCCCACGACCAGCCGACATAGGGGGAATCGCGCAGCCCCATCGTGGAGAACTGGAGGCTATGGGCGAATTCGTGGGCCAGCGCGTGTTTGTCCTTGAACGCGTTGAAGTGGAGCCACATAGCGGGGTGGTTCTTGCCAGTGCCGCAGCCGCTGGCCCACCCTTTATTGCTGAGGTACACGCTGGCCTTGTATTTCACCGCTTCTTTTTCATACGGTGCAGGAAAACCGACCTTATTCAGGTAGACCTCGCGGATGGACTCCAGCGTTTCGAGACCCTTTTCGAGTTCCTTGTCACTCAAGACCACGCCGTCGCCGTCATTCCAGCGGGCGACGAAATGGGCGGACTCAAAGAGGTGCTTGGATTTTTCGGGGTCAAGCACCCGGTAGTCCTCCGCCGCAGTACCGACGCTTGGCATGCCGGCGGCGACTAAAGCGACCGTAGCTCCGACAAG
>CAYSXF010000130.1:954-8423 GCA_964434815.1 uncultured Lentisphaeraceae bacterium | reverse complement strand
CCCGACAGTCACGGCACCCCCTGCGTCGTTGCGCTAGGGCGTGCCGTGGCTGTCGGCGGGGCTGAGGTGCGACGTTGACACACCCGTAAAGTCTTGCGGCGCATCTTATGCCATCCCAAACCCCTTTGGGGCGCCGAACGGTTGAGCGGTCAGATCGGTATATGGCTAATAAGGCGAAATCCTGAAGAACGCGTTTGCAAAATGTATCACGCCAGTGATACATTGGACTCATGAAAACAGCCGTATTACACACTCGCATGACGCCTAGACTGAAAGACAGCGCAGAATCCGTTTTTGAACAGATTGGACTGTCGTCGTCAGATGCCATTAGAATTTTTTTCACTCAGGTTGTCCTTCACAAGGGACTGCCGTTCGACGTGTCCATACCGAATAAGAAAACGGTTGAGACGCTTAAAAAAAGTGACCTGAATGTTGATGTTAAAACCTTCGCCTCGCCCGATGAGGCGTTTGCCGAATGGGACAATTTGTGAAACAGCTCCAGCAGACGACGAGGTTTGAAAAAGACCTTGCGCGGATGAAAAGACGCGGAGTTGATTTAGGTATTTTGAAAAACGTTGTTCTCTCGCTCCTTCAAAACGAAACCCAGCACCCTAAGCACAGGGATCACGTATTAACCGGAGACTGGAAGGACCACCGGGAGTGCCATCTGTTACAGGATTGGTTCTTGATCTACAAGGCAACAAGCGGCTTTATCCGCCTTGAGCGTACGGGCTCGCATAGCGATTTGTTTTAAGATCAGTGCTAACAAGATTCAGAATGACCGTCGCTTGTATAGGGAAGAGTCGCCTACCGGTCGCCTCAAACATAATTGGCACAGACTCTTTCAGGCCTGCTTGACTGATCGAGAAGAATGACGTACGATATTGCGTACGAAAGGAAATGGCTCATGACAACGCTCACAGCTACAGAAGCTCGAAAATCATTGTATGGACTTCTGGATGACGTGGCGGATTCCCATAGGGTCATCCAGATCACTGGCAAGAGGAACTCCGCCGTCCTTGTTTCCCAGGACGACTGGCAGGCCATCCAAGAAACCTTATTTCTCACATCGATTCCCGGAATGAGGGAATCCATCCAGTCTGGTATGAGGACTCCGGTCAGCAAGTGCGACAAGGAGTTGAAATGGTGAACTGGACGCTTGTCTTCACCAAGCAAGCCCAGAAAGATGCAAAGAAACTCCGGGCTACCGGTTTGAAACCACACGCAGAACGGCTTCTCGCGATACTGGAGAAAGACCCGTTTAAGAATCCGCCCCCATTTGAGAAACTCGTCGGCAATCTGTCCGGCGCGTATTCCAGACGCATCAATATCCGACATCGCCTTGTGTATCAGGTCTTGGATGACGTAAAGACCGTCAAAGTCCTTCGGCTCTGGACGCACTACGAATGATCACTATAATGCGTGCGACACTGAGCTATCATAATTTCGCTGTCGCCAATTTTGTACCCTCGTCCATAACTTCAGAGTTCGGCGTTCGAGTTATCCTGTCGGTCATTCCCGCAACGCAGGCGGCGGGCTTGCCTGTATCCCCTTGTTTTCGCGGCTTTGCCGCGCGGCGGGCTTAGGCGCAAACCGGATGGGTTATTCTATGTCTTGTAGCCCTCTTCCCCCTGAATCATTTTCGCGCTTTTCGTGTTTCGTAGTGACTTGAACTGTCGGATTTAGGTTCAAACGTCTGCGCTTCGACTCATCGCGCCTTGCAGCTCTGCGCAGGCGGCGGGGCAGGCGGACAGCCACGCGGCGAGAGTCTGCGCGGCGGCGGGCGAAAGCGACTGTACGGTTTTCAGATAGTTCACTTTGGGCAGCGCGGCGATGACCGCGACGACCTCGTCGGGAACGGCGACCGCATCGCGCGCGTCAAGCCGTGCGGCCAGCGCGTCCTTCATCGCCGGCCATGCGGCCACAAACGCGCGGTGCTCTTCTTCAGCCGGGTTCGGCAGGCCGAGCGCGAGCGACTGCGCGACCTTCTTGGCCAACTCGTCCAGGCGCGACAGCCGTTCGTCCAGAATCTCGGCAAGGCGCTGGCGCGCGCCGGCGTGGCAGGCGCTCTGGTACGGATCGGCCTGCATGAAGGGCGCGCGGAAAGCGCGGTACCAGAGGTCGAGCGCGAGGATGTTGCCGATGTAGAGCAGGTTGTTGAGGAGCACGCGTTTGACGCCGTGGTACTGGCGCGGGTCGTAGGGCGTGTTGATCGGGCTGCGGAACGACGGCTTCGCTACAAGCCGTCCAGGCTCGGCCACATCGCCGCGCCAGATCTGCCCGGCCGGGATCACCGTGCCGTACTCGATGACGCACGGGCCGACCAGGCCGCCCTGGCCGCCGAGAAAGATGGCGGGCTGGCTCAGCAGCACGCCGCGCGGCACATCGCCAATCAGCGAGGCAGTCGCTTTGTCCTGATGCGGCGTGAAGTTGAAATGGATGTAGGAGGAACCGATCTCCGAATGGTTCTTGCGGCTCGTGCCGCCCGCCATGAGGCAGTCGCAGAAATTGATCAGGCTGCCGGAAGTGACCCACGGCAGGAAGACCGTCTGCTTGACGCCGACCGTGTGCGCGATGGAGGACTCCTCTTCGAAGAGGCAGCCGGGCCGCACGTGCGCGCCGCTACCGGCCTTGAAGCCGTCGAGGAAGGTCGCTCGCTCGAAAAAACCGCCCGACAAATGCACCTTCGCGCCGAGCTGGCAGTCCGTGACCGTGGCAGGCGCTTCGGCGCCGATGACGCTGCCGGGGCCGGCAGACAGCGCCGCGCCGCTCAGGCGGCAGCCGGGGTGTACGATGACCCCCGGCGCGATGCGCTCGGGGTTGACGTCGGCGGCGACGTAAGACGTTTCCGGCGCGAGAAAGGTCACGCCGCGGGATTGGAGGTGTTGAAGAGCGCTCTTACTCATCCCAGTCCTTCGGCCACAGCCTGCGTGAGCTTGGCGATCCACGAATCGACCGCGGCCGACTCGCTGGCCTCGACCAGCAGGCGGATCTTGGCCTCCGTGCCCGAGTAGCGCACGATGACGCGTCCGGTATCTTTCAGGTCATCTTCACACGCCTTGATGGCTGCCATGAGGACGGGGACTTCATGAACCGGCTTCTTCTCCTTGACCTTGATGCTGACGAGCTTCTGCGGGTATTCGGCCATGCAGTTCGCGAGCTGCGCGAGGGTCTTGCCCTCCTGCTTCATGATGCGCATCACCTGCAGCGCGCTGATGATGCCGTCGCCGGTGGTGGCGTGGCTATGGAAAATCAGATGGCCCGACTTCTCGCCGCCGAGCGAATACCCCCCCTTGCGCATGGCGTCGATGACGTAGCGGTCGCCCACGTCGGTGACCTCGACCTTGATGCCGTGCTTGCGCATGGCGTCGTGCAGGCCGAGGTTGCTCATGCTGGTGGCGACCAAGGTGTTGTTGGCCAGCAGGCCGCGGTCCTTGAAGGCGATGGCGCACGCGGCGAGCACGCGGTCTCCGTCGACGATGGCGCCGTTGGCGTCGGCGAAGATCACGCGGTCCGCGTCGCCGTCGAGCGCGATGCCGATGTCCGCGCCGTTCTCTCTCACGAGTTTTGCGACCACCTCGGGATGCATCGCGCCGCAGTTGGCGTTGATGTTGAGCCCGTCGGGGGAGACGCCCGTCTTGATGACGGTCGCGCCCAGCTCGCGGAAGATCCAGGGGCCCATGTCGTAGGCCGCGCCGTTGGCGCAGTCCAGAACGATCTTGAAGCCGCTCAGCTTCTCGTTGTTGATCGTGCTCTTGGCGAACTCGATGTAGCGGCCGCGCGCGTCATCCAGGCGGTAGGCCTTGCCGAGCTGGTCGCTGCGGATGTCGTCGGTGTTCAGCTCCGTGTCGAGGATGAGCCGGGTCATCTCCGCCTCCTCCTCGTCCTCGAGCTTGTACCCGAGCGGGCTGAAGATCTTGATGCCGTTGTCGTCGAAAGGATTGTGCGAGGCGGTCAGCATGATGCCGACATCGGCGGCCAGCGAACGCGTCAAGTGGGCCACCGCCGGCGTGGGGACGGGGCCGACCAGAAAGACATCGCAGCCGGCCGAGACCAGGCCGCTCGTGATGGCCGTCTCCAGCATGTATCCGGAGAGGCGCGTGTCCTTACCGATAACGGCGCGGCCGCTCCCATAGCCGTGCGCCTTGAGGCGCTTGCCCAACGCCTTGCCCAAACGCAACGCCAGCTCCGCATTCACCGGATACCGGTTGGCCTGACCCCGAATGCCGTCCGTCCCAAAAAGTTTCTTCATGAAGCCACCTTTACCGTCGTAATCATCCCAGACCCATTTTCGCAAACAGTGTTTTATTTGTATCGCAACCCAGTGCAAGCCGCAAGGGTTATTCCTTTGAAATCGGTTGTTTTTGCCCTTGAATCCTGCCCTGAATAGGCGCAAAATATTTACTTCTTTTTTCCACGTACGGATGCGTACGGCCGTTTCAGCATATTTCATTCATTACTCAGACAAGGCTTCATCATGTCAGTCAAGAAGTACGACAAAATTCTGGTTATCAACTCGGGCAGCTCCTCGCTCAAATTCATGCTTTTCTGTATGTCCACGGAAACGATGCTGGCCAAGGGGCTGGTGGAGCGCATCGGGACGCCTAACGCGAATCTGGTGTATCAGCGCGACGGTGAAGCCAAGCGCACCCAAGGCATCGCGGCGGAGAACCACGGCAAGGCGCTGGCCATGGCCTGCAAAATGCTCGGAGATCCGGAGACGGGCGTGGTCAAATCGCTGAAAGAGGTGAACGCCATCGGCCACCGCGTGGTGCATGGCGCAGAGTATTTCTCCGACTCCGCGATCATCACGGAAGACGTGAAGGCCAACATCAAGAAGGTCTCTGACCTCGCTCCGCTGCACAACCCGGCGAACCTCGACGGCATCGTGGCGTGCGAAACCGTCTTCCCCAACGTGCCCAACGTGGTCGTTTTCGACACGGCCTTTCACCAGAGCATGCCGAAGCACGCGTTCATGTATGCGATCCCCCAGAAGTACTACGACGAGTACCGCATCCGCAAGTACGGCTTCCACGGAACCTCTCATAAGTTCGTGGCACAGGCCGCTGCCGACTATCTCAAAAAGCCTTTCGAATCACTGAGCCTGATCACCTGCCACCTTGGCAACGGCTCTTCCATCACCGCGATCAAGAACGGCAAAGTGCTCGACACCTCCATGGGCTTGACCCCGCTCCCCGGCTTGATCATGGGCACGCGCTGCGGCGACATCGACCCCGCCATCATTTTCTTCCTTGCCCGAAAGGGGCTGACCATTGAAGAGATCGACAACGTGCTCAACAAGCAGAGCGGCCTTGTGGGCGTCAACGGTCTCGACAGCGGCGACATGCGCGACACCGTCAACGCCGCGCTGCAGGGCAAAGCTGCGGCGGACAACGCGCTCAACATGTTCGGCCACCGCGCCGCGCTCTACATCGGCGGCTACTTCACGCTCTTGGGCGGTGCCGATGCGATCATCTTCACGGGCGGGATCGGCGAGAACAGCGCGCCGGCCCGCAAAGCCATCATTTCGCGCCTGGAGGCGATCGGCTGCAAGCTCGATGAGGCCAAGAACAAAGCGGTTTTCGGCAACCTCGGCGTGATCAGCACCGACACCTCGAAGACCCCCGCGATCGTGATCCCGACCAACGAAGAGCTGATGATCGCACGCGAGACCTTCCATCTTCTTTCGAACGCGTCAAAGAAATAAGGAGCTTCCCGATGAGCATTCTCGATTCCATGATTCCCCGCGCGAAAGCGGCGAATAAGACCATTGTCCTGCCCGAGGGCATGGACCCGCGCGTCATCACGGCCGCGGTGAAGGCCGCGAAAATCGGCATCTGCACGCCGATCGTCCTGGGCACGCCCGCGGAGATCGCAGCCTCCGAAGCCGCGGCCGGCGTCACGCTGGCTTCCGCCGGCGTCAAGGTCATCGACTACACAACCTCCGACCTGCTGCCCAAGCTGTCCGCCGCCTTCTACGAGAAGCGCAAAGCCAAAGGCATGACCGAGGCCGAGGCGCTCGCGACGCTCAAAGGCAAGCGGCTCTACTTCGGCAACATGATGGTCGCGCTGGATCTCGCGCAGGGCATGGTCGCGGGCTCGATCGCCTCGACCGGCGACATGCTGCGCAGCGCCTTCCACTGCGTCGGCACGGCCAAAGGCATCAAGCTGGCCTCCTCGACCTTCATCATGGACCTCAAGACGCCGACAGCCTCCGGCGACAGCACGCTGCTCTTCGCGGACTGCGCGGTGAACCCCTGTCCCACCGCCGAAGAGCTGGTCGACATCGCGCACGCCACGGCAATCTCTTACAGGAAGCTGATCGGCAAGCAGCCCAAGCTCGCATTCCTCAGCTTCTCATCCAAGGGCAGCGCGACGCACGAGCTGGTCGACAAGGTGCGCACCGCCGCCGAGCTGACCAAGAAGCGTTTCGCCGAGCAGGGCGTGGACGCGATCGTGGACGGCGAAATCCAGGCGGACGCGGCCATCGTGCCCTCGGTCGGCGCATCGAAGAACAAGGGCGGAGCCATCCAGGGCGACGCGAACGTGCTGATCTTCCCGGACCTTCAGGCCGGCAACATCTGCTACAAGCTGGTCGAGCGCCTGGCCGGCGCCACGGCGCTGGGCCCGGTGATTCAGGGGCTGGCCAAGCCGGTGAACGACCTCTCGCGCGGGTGCAGCGCCGACGACATTTTCGGCACGATGTGCATCACGTCGCTGCAGAGCTGATGCCTGCTATTTCTTGTCGTGGAGCTGATCGCCAGCCACCGCTCCAGCTGCTCCGCCGATCACGCCGCCGACCAGAGCGCCGGTCTCGCGGTTGCCATGGCTGGCGGCGGCTGATCCGATCAGCGCACCACCCACCGCGCCCGCCGCACCACCGAGCACCGCGCCCTCGTGCCCATTCGGCGACTCACAGCCAGAGCAGATAACCATCGACGCCAGGGCAACAGCCGCTATCCCAAGTTTCACTCGTTTCATCGCGATCTCCTTTTTTATAAAGGTACATCCAAAGAACATGATTAATGATACTGGAAAATGCCCTGCGCATGCCATTCAATAAAGAAAGTAGAGTGCTTACGGGCGCATCTGCGATCTAGTGGCCTCCACGCACATCGATTGCGAATGTATGGCGGTTGATCGACTGGGGGCGGGGACGCCCTCGTCCCCGATCGAAACTCGCCGAACGCCCATCTCAGCCAAGGGCGAGGGCGCCCCTTCTCCCGTGGGAGGCCATCAAATCGCAGATGAGCCCCACGGCCCAAGGTAATCGATTGACCGTCTGAAGGGGCATGATGTACGCTGGAACTATGACAAAGAACAATCACATTCCGAACACACGGGTTCTTGTCGCTGCTGCAGTTCTCGTCGCGGCAACAATTCACGGGGCGGCTTTCTATTGCGATCCCGCAAAGGGCGTTCCGCAGGGTGACGGCAGCGCGGCGCGGCCGTGGCGCACAATCCAGGAG
>CAYSXF010000130.1:0-944 GCA_964434815.1 uncultured Lentisphaeraceae bacterium | reverse complement strand
ATCCAGGAGGTGCTGGATGCTCGGCTGATCCAGTTGACGGACGCACAAGGCAGGCTTGTGAATCCGGCAGCGCCCGTCAAAGCAGGTGACACCGTCCTGTTGCGCTCTGGCTGGCAAGGGGTGATCCGAATCGCGTCAGGCTTTAACGCACAACCGATCACACTCGCCGCGGACGCTGGACAAACGCCCCAGGTCGGCTGGATTGAAATCGGCGAAGGCTGCAACTGGTGCGTAAAGGGGCTGGCCGTCTCGCCGTCGCTCTCGCCGGCCCCGCTTGCACGCCCGCCGAAGAATCTCGTGGCACTCGGCGAACGCGGGAGTGAGGCCAGTAGCAACCTGGTGGTCGAAGCGTGCTTCGTCTACTCGACGCTCGATGTATCCGCTTGGAGCGCGAAAGACTGGATGGAGAAGCCCGCGTGCGGCCTCTGGCTGGGACGGCACGGGCGGGCGCATATCGCCCGCAACAACTATGTGCTCAACACGCGCTTCGGCATCAACCTCTGCGCTCCCGAGTGCGTGGCTGAGGGAAACGTGGTCGACAGCTTCTCGGGCGATGGCATGCGCGTGACGCGTGACGGGCAGGTGGCGCGCTTCAACGTCATCAAAAACATCTACGTCAGCCAAGAGGACGGCGACGCGAACCACGACGACGGCATCCAGGTCTTTCTCTTCAACAAGGGAACGGGATTGGTGCGTGATGTCCGTATTTGCGAAAATCTTATCGTCGCGTGCGAGCGGGGCGACCTGCCGTTCCGGGCGCCGATGCAGGGCATCGGCTGCTTCGACGGGCCGCTGGTGGACTTCACCGTGGCCGGCAACGTTGTGCTCAACAACACCTGGCACGGGATCTCTCTCTATGATGCGCAGAGCTGCGTTGTCTCGAACAACGTGGTGTTCAGCCTGTCTCTTATACACATCTGACGCTGCCGACGAATAGAGAGGTG